>DATDUF010000025.1:0-7140 GCA_035290485.1 Candidatus Nanoarchaeia archaeon | reverse complement strand
AACTCGGACTTGATTTTGTAATGTTATTAGGGGTTATTTATAAAGCTTTCTCTTTGGGTCAGGGATGGCGGATTCAGCCCGAGCATTAATGGTATCTATTCTGTTCATAAATTCCAGCCAGAAGCCATCTAATTTTCGATTAATTTCACCATCAGTTCGGCCGGTTTCCAGCTGCCAATGATGGTACAACCTTTCTGCTTGCTGGAGATACTCTCTGCTTTTTGAGAAATCAGTAGCTTCGATCTCTTCCGCCTTGTGGATAGCTGCTTTCACCATGGTAAGAGGAACATAATCTATTAAGGAAGTTACTTTTCTCCGTCCTGGTTTATATTCGTCAAAGAATCTGAACATTTTACTTTCGGAATGACGATTTTATATAAAACTTTTCTGCGTAAATTATAGGGGATTTTGAAAAACTATCAAAGTTCTCTATATTTTGACAATTAGATTTTCTTTGATCTTTTTTGTCAAGGAAAAATCTTTAATCTTCTTTGGCTTATGCAAGAATACGTTGTATCCCTTTTCATTATATCGAGGAACTAAATGCCAATGGACTTGCTTGGCTTCGTCTAAGTAAGTCAGGTACACTTTCTCAATCTTTAAGGTCTTGAGCAGCGCATCTCTTATTTCATCGACTTTATCCATGAGATATTCATAATCTTTTTTAGAAAGCAAGTGGAGGTCTTTAACTGATTTCTTCCAGACAATGACGGTATGTCCTTTAACGATAGGATAATTTGCTAAACAGGCATATAATTTGGAATCTTGGTAAATTATTGCTTTCGGATATGGTTTGGGTAAAGCACCGTGCATAAGGAAAGTAATACTAAGAAGAATATAAAGGTATTTCTTATAGGCTTACTGTTTCTTCCAGTCCATTACTGTTCCGCTAGCGTTTCCTGCTAATAATCTCTTAGCATAGTCTAATGCTGTTGAATCATGAGTGAATGATTCTGGAACGAAAGTAGGATGTTGTGTAGAAGAAATTATTTCATTCTTTGTTTTTTTCCTTTCAGTTTGTAAATTCTACCACTGGAAATAGCAATAAACTCTTGAACTTCTGTAAAACCTGCATTAGTGTAATCCTGAACAGAGCTGCTCTCTAATATAACATAATCTGCCGCTTCCCTGGTTGCTTCTTCAAGCAATGTTGATTCTGCTCCGTGCTCATCAAGGCTTGCTCCATTATATTTATCTGCATAAACGTAACCTAAATCTTCCAACTGCGGTTTTATTTGCGCTAAAAGTTCACTACTGATGTACCGGGCTTTTCTATTGATGGCGGGATCTCGATATAAATCTCCTGCAGATACAAATATGATATCATCCATGCCTACTTTTCCGCTAAGATGTTGATTTGCCCAACTCCAATCATCATCATTTACAGTTTGGGTTACCAAGATGTCTCCTTGTAGATCTCGAGCGAGACATTCTAAATTTGCTGAACTGTTATCTCTTCCTGAGCGATGAACCCAAACGTAATCAGCTGCTCTTATTCTTCCTAGGTAGAGTAAATCATTTTTTTTTTCTACATCAAATTCTGTCGGTGTAATTATTTTCATTTTAAGCTCTCCACTAAATCAGCGCATCTTTTACTGGCATTGCCATCGACAGAAAATTTCTTCCTGTCTTTAGCAAGCTCTGCGGCAATGGCTGGATTATGGGAAGTAAGTTTTTCCATAATTTCCCATCCATCATTCCAGTCATAGGTATAGGGAATTGCGCCTAAAGTAATGGCCGGCGATCCCGTAGTTCCCCAGGCTTTTCCTAATTCTCCAGGAAGTATCCCCCCGGTGTTTCTATCAAGAAGTGCCGCTTCAGTCAGGCAGCTGCTTCTTCCAGCAGTTACCGCGTAGGATGCTAACATCAATTCTTGAGTATTACAAGCCTTGGCCGGGACATAGGCAAAACCATGCAAGTTAGCAAGATTTAGAGTGTAATTCTCAATGTATTCTTCACCGGGATGAGGTTTGACTACTAATTTTACTCCTAGATCTGAAGCACTTTCAAATACTAAGGAAGTTACCGAACATTCATAGTTGAAGATCTTTGCTTTCTCTTGATCAGACATGTTTAGTTTTTTCATGTATGCAGATTCAGGATGAGCATTCTGGGTAGCATGGAAATACACTGGCTGTTCAGGATTCAATCCTAATTTTTGAAGTAATTCTTCCCGTTTTTTTTCAGTAAATTCTGCTCGCAATTTTGCGTAATTGTCAAAGGCCGCCCAACCGATCACTCGCGCTCTTTTAGCGGCTTCTTCTCCCATCTGGCCGCCGAATTCTTTTCTTGCTGTTTCGATGCAATCCTTGTCCATTACTGCAAGAAGGGTAGGCAGTTCTTCAGGGTTAGTACCTAATCTTCCAACATAATTGCTGTTTTGATCCTGAGCGGCAATGCTGGGAACTTTTAAGGCAATTGCTGCTTTGATGAATTCCATATCGGAACTGCTGTAGCCGGACATTCCGGTGATGACACGATCGTGGCCGCTAACTAAAGATTGATATTGGTCAGCACTAGGGTCAATTCTTTGGTATGGTAGTCCAGAAAATCCTGCTGCTTCAGTTTCATTTCCGGTTGCATAAATAGTCAGTTCATGTCCTCGTGCTTGTAATTCCCGTGCTAGTGGCGCTAATACGTTTGCCGGGCCGCGTTGTTTTGCAGTCAGTAAGATTTTCATGTTTTCCTCCTCAAAATAAGTATATTTGCATTAATTTTTTCAGCATTCGCTTTAAAAGAGTTATGGAACTATATACTAAAGAATATAATTGATAATTTAGACTAAATAAATAATTTAATCTCAAATCAATGAAAAGCTAACTGCTCCGGCCATGGCCGCATACGAACCGATCACTAAAATTTTGACCAGCGTTCCAGTATCTGCAGGCAGACTAGCAAACAACCATAAGGCGATGAATTCAATCACTACTGAAATAACATACAAGAAAACTAATTTCTTCCAGACCAGCCTCAAGCCATGCTTCTGGATGTATTGTTTTTCGTTCTTGTAAATTAATAACCAGGAAATGCCGATAATAAAGATGAGAATGCCGATAATATTCCACCATTGCAGTTTTTCTGCTAGCGAATCAAGGTTTAAGATGCTTCGTCCTAAGCCTACTCCGAGAAATGCTCCAGCTACGCCTTTAATCAGTTCCAGCAGATGCTTGCGTTTAAATTCAAAATTGCCGATGCGGAACAAAACTTTTTCAATCTTTTGCTCTTCAGCGAGAATTTTATTTTCCTTTTTCTCAATACGCTGCTCTTGCTGGAGCAGTTTGCTTTCAGTTCTTCTGATTTCGTTCAGCTCGCGTTCAACCTGAGTTTTCTTACTCCTCTTTTTAGGCATAGAGTTGGAATAGTTTTTGCTCTTTTAAATCTTACTCTTCATTTGATTTACTAGGTTTCCCTTCCTGTTCTTCTTTCTCCTGCAGGTGTCGTTTCCATTTCAGAATAGTGTAATTCACCGGATTTTTTATACGTGGACAGAAACTATCTGGCTTGCAGATGCCAATGCCTTTGTAATAAGCATCATTGCTGCAGTTGGGCGGTAATTTATCGCCGGCTTTGAAGCCGTGCATCTGTCCTTTGATGTACACTTCGCGCAGCGGTTCAGAATTCTTGGTATTCCATTGCCTGAGGTAAGCATCAATCTCTTCCTTGCCCCAGCCGATCTTGCCCAGATAATTCATGAGGATGAAAACTCCACGCTTCTTGCCGTCACCAATCCCTTGCAATAATAACTTCATGCACGGAGGGAAAAAATCTTCTTTGATGGGGCTGGTAAGTTTCAATTCATCGTATTCTTTTTTGACTTCCCGTTCTTCTTCTAGTTTTACATCGAAGTCGAGCGCTTGCACTAATAATTTTCGAGCGCTTTCTCCACTAACTTCACGATCTAGGAAGGTGAACATGGGAGTTAAGATGGAATCAGGCTTAGCCATTTCTTTTTGAAACTCCATCACTTTCTCCGGATCAATGGGTAAACTAACTAATCCTGATTTTTCATGCAAGCTGTAAGGCATGCGATATAAGTGGCGGGAAGAAATAAGCACGGTATCAATCTCCAGGAATTTATCCACATTCAATTTAGCAATTTTATCACTATATTCATTACTTTCATAGCGAATAATATCTTCATCTTGCAAGCCTACTTTTTCCTTGACTTTGGCAAAACTATTTTCTTCAAATTCTAAAATTCTTTTAGCTAGCTCGGTTTTGATGTTTTCTTTAATGTAGTAAGCAATTCTCTTGGCTGCATCCGGAAATAATTCTTTAGTCGGAACCTCGCCAACTTTCTTGGGAAAGGCTTCAAAAGGGACGCCGATATGAAAACCTTTATTGCCGGAAAATTTTACTGAAAGATCTTTCACTCCACAGTATTTAAGAAATTGAATAATAAGATTGGCAGCAATTTTGCTGTAGTCAATGAATTTGCAATCAATATCTAAGACCAGATCCCAGCCGATGCGCAGCTGATCTAAATCTTTTTTGGACTTACTGCTGTCTAGTTCTAAAGGGTTATCCCAGAGCTCTTCGCTGGCATGCAATGAAGTAACTCCGCGCAAGGAAAGTTCTAAAATTTCTTTAGGGTAGGCGAGAACATCAGGACGCTTGCCGAAGGATTCATTGTAACGCATCCCGATTTCTTTATTTCGGGCATGAGCGATAATGGCATCCTGAATATCTTTTCTTTTATAGAAGCGTACGCAAACACCTTTGTCAAGCATGAAAGTTCAGAATGGAGAGAGTTTAAATGGTTTTCTGAGAGATAATTACTTTCTTTCCCAGCGTACTAAATCGAATAAAAATAATTTATTTTGCTTTGGATCAAATAAAGTATTACTATAGACATTCTTACTATCTTTAACGACATATCCTAATTCCTCAATCTTTTTTTTTTGTTCTAGATACTGGCGGCGCGCTTCCAGTAATCCTGGGAACTGAAGAGAGGAAGGATCTAGGCCATGGATTCTTTCCATAAATATACCGCAACCTTCCCGGTGATGTAAGGGTACGGGACCAAACAGGCCTAAATATTGAGGGACTTGTACTCCGTGTTGATATAATTCTGTACCAAAGGAAAATTCATATTCCGCAGATTTTTGCGGGGATCCGCGATAACTTCCGGTATGTAATTTTAGAACAACTTCATCTGTAATGGCGTAGATCGTACCATCATTTCCATGATCAAGATATCCTTTTCCTTTTTGAATATTGTTTATGGCTTTATCAACCAGTTCTGTTAAGGACATAAAGATTATTCACCAATACTAGAATTCAGCAACTTCTTTCTTGAAAGTTTCTGCTTTTTTCTTGATGCTATTAAGAGCTTCTTTTAATGCTTTACGAGGTTCAACGCCTTTGGTTTCTACTAAGAAGCGCGGGACACCGGTTAGAGGATGATCGACACGATACGAAGCAGTTGTTACACCTTTGGTGCTAAGTAATTCTTCTTTTAGGAGATTAGAGAAAGTATGAGTCTCTCCTCTAAGATCAAATACCAGTTTGGTTTTAGATTCTTCAACAACGACGAATTCCATGGTATTACCGGATTTTGTTAAGGGATTTATAAAGGTTTCTAAAAATCTTATTTTAGATTGGATAGACAAATCTAAATAATAGTTCTTATCTTGCGCATAGATGTGGCGAAAAAAGACACTGTATGAAGGAAGAGCTTCCGGCTTGTTTGAGCATGAACATTTTGTAAAGTATATGATCGGAAAAGGAATGCATCTTTCATCTAATCATACTCCTTTGCGCAAGTCCGAGACCTATGTCCTGGAAGCGACTTCGACTTTGGTGTACCAATCCTGGGAACGGGTAGTGCCCCGAGGCTTGAGAATACTTGAAGCAAGGATAACCCTCTGTGGTTATGAAATAGAGGAAGCGGAAAAGAATTTAGGCACCTTATTTACAGTGGAAAGTTTTGAATAGAATGCTCTTTCCAAGCAAAAACCTTAAAACATTCTCTCACTTGTAACTATTTCCGCATGATTACGAACACTTCAGAGTATCAGACTTTCAAGTATCTGCAGCATTGGCGCAGGGAAGACGATCTGCAGAAATTAAAAGCTTCTTTTTCTTCGATCGGGCCATTATTCAGTTATCTTTTTCAAAAAGTAGAATTTTTGTACGGGCAATTGCCGCCGCGAAAAGATGGCAATAATCCTTTCTTACATCCTATGAACGTGGTCCTTGCTTTGAAAGATGCAAGGATCGCTGATGAAATCACTCTTTGTGTAGGCTTGATGCATGATTATGTGGAAGAGATCGTAGATGTCTACCGTGATGAGCATGATCTGGATGAAGATGGCAAGGACATAGAACTTTTAGATAAATATGAAAGCGAAGTGTTTACTGCTTTTGAACAGGAACTGCTGGGCCATGCCGACCCGAGCACCGCGAAAACTATTATCAATGCTTTGAGATTGCTTACCCGGCATAAACGAGATTTTTATTATCGATCTATTTCCAATATTTTCCAGCATGACGAAGAGCGGATCAAGGAAATTGCCATCCAGGTAAAACTAGCGGATAGGACGCATAACATCTTAAGCATCGAATGTTTCACGGAAGAAAAAAGGAATTATCAATGTTTCAAAAATTTATTTATTTTAAATAACACTAAAAAATATCTGTTAGAAAATCCTAGCCGGATTTCTTTTTCTCGCGACCTTCCTTCCACTCAACTATTATTCAAGCGTTGCGCCAAAGCAACCTATGACGGCTACCAGCGCTTATGTTATCTGATGATGAAAAAAGGCATCGGCGATACCAAGTCGATGGTTCAATTGGCTTTCAAGAAGTTTGCCCTAGAGAAAGCCGGGATGTGGGAAGTGACCACGGTGGACCCTGAAGAAACGCATCTGATGCGCCTCTTTCAAGGCATTGTCAGGAAATATGATGCCAGGCTGCATCACGAGTGGGATAAATTTGAATCTATGAAAGCAGTTGAACATGATTACTGCCGAAAGTTTTTTGCTGATTTTAATTTTAGCGAGGAACAGATCAAAGCTATCGTCGATTACAAAGATGCCTATGCCTTGAAAGAAGTGTTAGCCTATTTATTGTATGTACCTGATTATGTGGTGCATAGATTTCTGAGTTCGGAATTGACTAAGGATGCACGGATTTGTA
>DATDUF010000024.1:0-4988 GCA_035290485.1 Candidatus Nanoarchaeia archaeon | reverse complement strand
TAATTGAGATGCCCAGGTACTTTAAAAGAAGGTTTACCTTCTCCATCAAACTTTGCCAGTCCAAAACATCTTGAAAAAAGAGGAACTACTTGATCTAAGGACATAGTCACTTTAGATGAATAAGGAGGGAAAGCAAAAGGGTGGCCCATTGCCACAGCTTCTTGATCCTTAAGAATAAGATGGGTCAGGAAATAAAAACTATGATCCTCAAAATGGTAACCGTTGTGAACCTTAACTTTTTTGTCTAAATCTTCCCGGCCTAAATCAAGATGGGGCAAATAACCGCTTATTCCTGCATCTCTAAAAGACATTGAAAGATGTTCCCTGGGCCTAGGCAAAATCAGATAAGTCTCCCAGTAATACAGTACTTCAGCTTCTTTCCTGCTCACTTCATCCCAGGTGTATGGCTCTACTATCGAAGAATTGCGGATGAGTGGATAAAAAGAATAATCATGTTTGTTGACAGCTTCTTTCAGTAAGGTATATCCGGGAAAAATTAGCGGAGGCATGCTCAGCATAGAAATAGGTATTTTATAAATATTGTGAGCATTTGGTCTTCAGTTTTGTAGGATGAATAAAACAGTGCATTCTTCTCCATAAGCTTTTTAACTATGTTTGGAAAATAGATATCATGCAAGCTAAATTACAGCATCTAGGGATAATTCTGGACGGCAATAGAAGATATGCTGCCAAGAAGTTGAAAGAACCATGGAAGGGACATGAGACTGGTGCTGAAAAAGTAGAGCAGCTTTTTGATTGGTGCCGGCAGTTAGAGATTACTGAATTGACTTTGTACATTTTTTCCCTGCAGAATTTCAAACGCGATAAAAAAGAAGTAGAATATTTAATGGATTTATTTTGCAAATTTTTTACTGATCCCAGGATAAAAGATAAAATCCAGACTAACCAGATCAAGATTAATTTTATCGGAAGAATTCATCTGCTTTCCGAAAAAGTGCAGAAGATTATTCATACCCTCATGGAAGAAACTAAGGAATATGATCAATTTACGGTTAACTTTGCCATGGCTTATGGCGGAAGAGAAGAGATCGTTGACGGCATCAATAAAATCTTAAAAGAAAATAAGCTAAAAAAAGTAGATGAAAAAATCTTGTCACAATATTTGTATTTGCAGCATGAACCTGATGCCATCATTCGGACTGGCGGGGAACGCAGAACCTCTAATTTTTTAATCTGGCAGTCTTGGTACAGCGAATGGTTTTTCTTGAGTAAGCTCTGGCCAGAATTTCAAAAAGAAGATTTAGTAAAAGTAGTGGAAGAATTCTCTCAGCGGGAAAGACGATTTGGAAGATAAACACTGATCATAGAGCTAAAACGCCGGCATTGTTCCTGCAGGTCAAGATCAGCTTGGGCAAACATGTGTTCTTTTAGTTCGCCGTCTTTATTTCTAGTGTATTCTAAAGATATTCCTGTTCCCAGAACTCCTTCCTGCAGAATTATTTCGTCTACAGAAGAACAGCCATGATATCCTATGTACGTTCTAGATTTATTCCAGCTATTTCGCTGCACCACAACGAAATCCTTCCCGTAATGCAGATCGCCTTTAGTAAGAACAGTGTGAGCATACGCTCCATCAACTTTACGAAATTGCACAAAGCCCTGCGAAAAGATAGTTGCTTGATTATCATTATAGGTATGATTGAGAAGATAACTACCGCCTATAACTGTGCCGGTAAGAATTCCCATCACTATTCCGCCTTTGACAAACAATGGTGTTCTGGTCTTTTGTGAGAAAACAATTTCATCAACACTATTTTCCGGCAGGGAGCGAGCGCTGTCTTCCGGTTTTGATCCCCGATCTGAAGGTATTTCTGTTTTGTTCATTTCAATTCAGGTGTTCTTAATTTAGTATTCATCCGGTAGGTAGAATTATATTCTGGCTGCTGTGCTGCTTGGCATCCAAGAAGGTATGTTTCTAATTTTTCCAAGGTTTGTAAAGCTGCTCTGGTCCTATTGTAAGGAAATGGAAAAGCAATATCTTTATGGCTCACGATGGATTTGAAAGAATTATTATTGTGTAGACCTTGCACAGAAAGTTGAAATACGTCTATGAAGGCAATGTACATTTCTACTTTTCCTGTGGCTCTATTTAATATTGCAGGGTAATAAAAAATATCCCCGTCTTCTAAAAAATCTTTTCCAATGCGATGATAGGTAGTAGTAGGATGCAGCACTTCGGGCAAAGAAAGATCACCAGAAATAACAAAATCATCTATGTTGAGATCATGTTGTGACAGACCAAACTTTGCCTCGGCGTGAATCTTTTCAGCTTGTTCTACTTTTACCTGCGCTCTGATCAGTTCTGTTAAGAGGTATTGATTGTACATTTTATTTCTTTATCTCTTTATTCGTCCTGTAGGTAGAAATTATCCGTGAATTCCTCTCATCCCTACGCTGAAGAAAATAATCATCTAATTTTTTCAACCCGGGATCCATTACTGAATCAACTGTATAGCCAAAATGGTCTTCATACTCTTTATCTATCTTTATTCCGCCACTGGAACCGCTAAAATAATTCATCCATACTGCAAAATCTTGCTCCTGGCATTCCCCATCGACCATCAGAGCGATGATTCTTTCATATCTTTTTTTTATACCATTAAGAAGAAAACCTGCAGCCACTCTTTCGATACCTTTGTAGATAGCAGAAGGATGGAAGAGCATCTCTGCACTGCCCTGATTGACAGTAATAGTCAAACGCTTTGAATCTAGCTCAATTTTAGTTAATGCTTCTAAAGTGTTATGGTCAAGTTCTCTCATAGTTTCCTCACTGTCCTATAAGTGTAATTATATTCCGGCTTTTTATCCTGAGCAGCCATACGTTCCTGCAGATATGCTTCTACTCGTTTTATTTTTTCAAAATGATCTTCTGGAACTTTAAAACCTAGCGGAAGATGCCCTATGAAAACATCAAAATAAGTATTGCCTCTTACCATTTTTGGTCGTAACCCTTCCACATAGACAATTCCAGTAGTTGGTTCACCATTTGAATTGATCAGAAATCTATGAAGCTCAACATTCGTATATCGAGAATCCGGATGGAACACATCTACCATAGAACCATTCCCTTGAGCAACTAATTTTTCTAAATTAATCTTTCTCTTCTCTAAGTCATCACAGACTGAACCTAATTGCGATTTTACTCGCGCAAATTTGAAAATAGGCCACAGCGGTTCGCCAGAGATCATCGTTCTGCTTAAAGTATAGACGATTTCATACAGCATATTGAGCACCTCTTCTCTTTATTTTTAAACTTTCCTCCACTTTTATCCTCTCCAGCATCTAAATCATTAAATAGCAAAATTCTTCCGTTTTTGCTATGTCCAAGATAGTCCTTCTGCCCGAAGAATTGATCAATAAAATAGCTGCCGGTGAAGTGATAGAACGGCCTGCTTCGGTGATTAAAGAACTTCTCGAAAACAGTCTTGATGCCGGAGCGACTAAGATTACGGTAGAATTGGAAGATTCCGGCAAGAAGCGTATCAGGATTACCGACAACGGCGAAGGCATGACTCCTGAAGATGCAGAAAAATCTATCCTGAGACATGCTACCAGCAAGATCCGTTCGGTGGAAGATTTATTTTCTATCAAAACTTTAGGATTCAGAGGGGAAGCACTTTCCAGCATTGCTGCTGTTTCAAAATTATCTATAACTACCAAGCAAAAAAATACCTTGGAAGGATTTCAGCTGCAAATTGAAGCCGGCCAGATTCAGAACAGGAATATTATTGCCGCAGAGCAAGGCACGATCATGGAAGTGCAGGATATTTTCTTTAACACCCCAGCCAGAAAGAAATTCCTGAAAACCGATGCCGTAGAATTAAAACATTGCCTGGATGTGGTCACGCATTACGCTTTGGCTAATCCCTCGGTCAATTTTAAGTGCCTTCACAATTCTTATACCTTAGTACATTCTCCTGCTTTGCATGATGCTCGGAATACCATCGCCTCTATTTATGGCGTGCAGACTGCCAAAGAATTGCTGGAAGTAAAATATGAAGATCAGACCATCAGGATTAGTGGTTTCATTTCCAAACCGTACCATGTGCGCAACGATAAAAACCAGCAGGTTCTGTTTGTCAATGGCCGATGGATCAAAAATAATGACATAACTAACGCGGTGTATGAAGGTTATCACTCTACTTTATTTGTGAACAAGCATCCGGTCTTGGTATTGCATCTGCAGCTGAATCCGGAAACTATTGATGTCAATATACATCCGCAGAAACAGGAAATAAAAATTGAGCAGAAAGAACAAGTTGCCGCTGCAGTTTCCTTGGCAGTGCGCGAAGCCTTACAAAGCAACAAGCTCATGCCTACTGTTGATGTAAACACGGAAGAGCAAATCACTTTTGGAACTCCTACTCCCATTCCCAGAAAAGAATCCAAGACCGCAGTGAAATATCCCTTTGAAGCAAGTACGCAGAGTGTTTTTGCGGTAGAAGAAACTGCTGCAGTGTATGGCGAGCAGGAACTAAAACCAGTGGTGGCAGAACAAACTCAAAGCCAGGAATTGGTGCAGGAAAAACTTCCTTCCATGAAATTGCTCGGTCAGATCCATAAAACCTATTTCCTGGCAGAAACCGCAGGAGGATTATTCTACCTCGACCAACATGCTGCCCATGAGCGGGTGATGTATGAATCGTTATTGAAGCAATTTTTGCATGGCAAAGTAGAAGTACAGCAGTTATTGCAAGGTGAAGTGCTGGAAGTTTCTGCGGCTGAGAAAATCTTGTTGGAAGAGAAAAAAGAAGAACTCAGGAATTTAGGATTTGAATTAGAATATTTTGGCGGGAATGCCTTTGCGGTTAAAACTATTCCTTTAGTGTTTGGAAAGGTAAAAGTTTCCGAATTGTTGCATGATGTACTTTCCCTGCTGGAAAATAAAAAAAGTATTTTGGAACAGAAAGAAGTAATTCTCACTAGAATGGCTTGCCGCGCTGCAGTGATGGCCGGTGATCTAGTTA
>DATDUF010000023.1:0-8679 GCA_035290485.1 Candidatus Nanoarchaeia archaeon | reverse complement strand
CTTTAGCTACTTGCTTTCGTAAATAATCAGAAAAAGCAAGATATTTTTGAATTACAGGAATTTGCAATTTTTCTTGAAAATGTCCCCGCTGTACCTCATCCCAATCTTTCTGACCGTCATAATAAGGACTGTCTCGATCATTGTCCCAGCGCAAAACTGCAGGGAAATAGGGTTGCAACAACAATTCTATATCTCCAGCGTTAGTAACTGCTGCTTCATCAATCTTTCCAACAAAAGAAACATATTTTTCCATTCCTTTTTCTTCAAGATGATGAAGACGGATATGTTCCAAGGACTTTCTATTTTTACTTTTAAGAGCCATCATTTTTATTCCCTGCGGAGCAAATTCCGGATCTAAGTCATCATAATGATGCATAAGAACTTCATACACGATTTGAATTCCAACTCCATGATTAAGGCCAGCTTGAACATCCGATAATTCTTCCCAAAATCGACCATTGTTAAGTTGTTTCTTGAATTCAGGAGTTACTGCTGTGGCAAACATAGAATTTTCTTTATCTACCAAGTCGCGATAAAGAATAGAATGTCCGCGCTCTGTTCCTGGCCAATTAGTTTCTAGAGGCTTAGTTAAAGCTTGATTAACAATGATGTTTAAGAGATCGCCCAATTCACCTTTGGTAAAATGTTCCTGCGCCCATTGTCTTGCTTGCAGAGCTTGTTTTTGGCATATTTCCGGGGTTAATAAGTGATTATGACTATTATAAGGGGCTCCATCCAGCTGGTGCAATGCACCCCAAAAGCGAGTATCAAGAAGATCCTTCATGAATATTATCTCGCCATTATCAAGATTTTCTTTTTCATAAATAACTCTTCCTAATCTTCGAGAAATAAAACGCTGAGTATCCTCCATAACTTTACGTTTGGATTGTGTTATAGATTTAGTATCAGTCGGAAGCAACTTTAAAGTATAATTCATACTTCAGCCTGCTAGAGTTTATTTTATTAACTTTTAGATATTGTAGAATATAGTAAATCCTTAGAGCCCAGATTTCCCAGCACTTCTTCAACCGGCTTATTTTCAAACAAGATCTGATGCAGTCCTTCTATCAAGGGCAAATGTAATCCCAATTTTTCTTTAAATCCAATTGCTCTCTTCACCGCGGTAACCCCTTCTGCAACCATTTTCATTTCCGCCAGAACATCATCTAATTTTCGACCTTTGCCAACTTGTTCGCCGACATATCGATTGCGGGAATGCTTGCTGGTGGCAGTTACAATCACATCGCCCATACCTGCTAGGCCGTAAAAAGTTTCTTCTCTGGCACCTAACTTGAGGCCAATAGTTTTAATTTCCTCAAGGCCTTTAGTTATCACATAGGCTTTAGCATTATCTCCTAACTGTTTTCCATCGAGAACACCTACAAAGACCGCCAGAATATTCTTTAAAGCTGCACATAACTGTACTCCAACGATATCATCAGTCACTTCTACATTAAAAACTTCAGAATGAAATGCTTCTTGAATCCGTTCCCGTTCTGTTCCTGACTTTCCGGCCAGAACAATCCCGCTAAACAATCCTTTGCATACTTCTTCCGCATGCGTCGGGCCATACAAGCAATACACATTTCCCGCCACTTCCTTCTGTACCGATTCGCTCAGCAGCTGTAAACCGTCACCAAAACCTTTGGAACAGATAACTACCGGTTGATTGGAGAATAAATGTTTGGTTTTTATGACCGTAGCTTCCACTTTATCAGAAGGAACGACCAGCAGCACTAAATCGCTTGCAGGGAGAACATCTTCAATAAGATGTGAAACAAAAATATTTTCCGGCAGTTTCGCTTCCGGAAGCAATTTGCAGAATCTTTTTTCTTGCATCTCTTGCGCTTGTGCGGGTACAAACTCCCAGATCTTAACCTGATGCTTATTTTTGGCTAAGGTGATGGCTAAGGCGCTGCCCCAGCTTCCTCCGCCCAGAATTGCAATCTTCATCTGCAGACATAATAAAAAATAGTTTAAATAAGTTATGTAGTAAAAAACAAGAAAAGAATAAGAAATTACTTAGCAACTTACTTCAAAATCATCATTGTTTCTTTCTGATCTAACTCATAGTCATACAACAATTCCACAAACACCGGCGTAGTATATGTTCCATCACTGCCTACATATCCTGCACAAATCAAGGTTACTGATTTCTGGCCGGATTCAAACTCCACTTTATTCTCTACTGTATCGCTGCGGAATTCACAGGTTAATGGTTTGCCGCCGATAGCTGAGGTAAGTACAGAAACCTTGCCCACAGTTCCTTTCCCACGATTTTCTATTTTCATCCGTAACTCCACTTGTCGGCCTTGATGGGGAATTATTTCTAAGTTACTTACTCCTAGCGGAGCTCCCTGACCGTCATAAGAAATTTCTTTCTCAAAGGTACAAGCTCCCTGATAAGTATCATAGCTAGACCCTTGCCCATTCAACTGGGAAGTTACACAGATACTGGGCGAGAATTCTACTTTAGAATTATATTTCACATTAACTCTGTAATCTTGCTGCTGCTTTTCTGCTCCAGGAAGTAACTTTTTAATCATCCCTTCAAATAAGACATCTTCTTTCATTCCTTCCGGATTAAAGATACTTTTGCCTTCCAGCTTAGGTAATTCCTTATGCTCATCATAGAGCTCGACATAAAAATTATCAAAACCTTTTACTGAAACAACCACATCTTCAATATCATAGGCTACTGTGTTTTGTAAAGAAACCGGCAGCTCTAATCTCTGTTCCTGAAACTCTTCTTTGTTTCCCGCTGAATTGATAGTAAGATCCACAAAGCCTTGCTTGTAATTGATATCTGCTCCGCGTTCAGAAGTTTGCCCGCAGGAAGCAAGTAAAAACAATGCTAAGATCAGGAAAATTATTGCTTTTCTCATGAAACTACCACCAACGGAGTCACCTCAACAGGAATTGACTTAGTAATCTTATAATCATAATTCAGATCAGCCACAAATGTTTCTATCTTGTAGGCATTCTTTTGTAACTGACTAAAATCTGCTGGCAAGCTCAAGAAACATCGTCGTAATTCGCTGGGTTCGCGTTTCTTAGTCAAGGCTGCATTCACTAAAACTTCGCCACCTTGCAGGCAATCCTTATCCCCTATTTTTTCAGAATCAACATTAAAGCCGCGTTCCCACAAGCCATGGAAATTATAACTATTTATTTTTTGTACTTCTCCTTTAAACGATCCTGTACCTACATCTTCCACCGCAAAGGAAAAGGTAACTGGATCTTCTACTGTTACTAGCGGCGAAGAACCATCACCGCTGCCGAATTTAAAATTCAACAAGGCAAATTCTGCTGGTCCTTGTGAAGTTCGATCAGCCTTGGTTTTAAAATTGTCCATCTCAATTTGCCCCCGCAATTTAGGATCAATTTCTTTGCTCACAAAAGCACGCTTGATGAAAGAAAAGGTCTGCATGCCTGAAAGCATTACAGTGTAGTCAAGTGTATATCGGCCCTTTAGATCAGCACTCGGCTGGCAGCCGATCAAATATTCTTGTGCTTTGCTATTTATTTGTACTTCATTTACTTCCTCGCCCCCGATAGAAATAATTCCCGGAACTTTTTCTTCTCCTTTAGCTGTAAATCCTTTAAACTCACAGGAAACTTTCGCCGTAAAGGTTTGCTCTCGCGGATTTTCCACTTTCAGGGGTATGGGATAAATTGTTTTCGAATCTGTCGCTTTCTTAGGGAAATATTGATCTTCTTTCATTTCTACTTTAGTGACTTGTTTGATTGCATCACTTACCACGCCGGCAATGCCTGGCCGCGCGCCTTGCTTCACTAATTCTTGCTGCTGCAGGACGCAATTTTGTTTATCAGCAGTAGTCTGAAAATTAGCCTCACAGTAGCGGCCAATTCTTTTATTTTCCATACAGCTCTCATACTTAAGACTCCCATCAAAAACACTAAAAGTACAGGTAAAATAATCATACCAGAAATTCTTGGTCTCATCTAAGGTTCCGGCCACTTTGACTAACTCCGATTTAGCGATATGAAAATATTCCGCATGAGTCACATCTTGAAAAAATGAAGGGCTTTGAATAATGACCGGCAGCAAAAAAAAGAGCGCGGTACCTAAGACTAAGATTAGCATCACTGTAGCTGGTTTTCCTAAGCGCTCGCCGGCTCCAGTAGTATCCAAAACTCCCATCAGGAATAAAATTACTGCCAAGATGACCCAGGCGAAAACATACAAGGTAATCATCTTATTTTCAAATGCTGAGCCAGCAGATGTTCCCAAGACAAATTGCGCAGCGAAATCTAACCCTAAGGTAAGAGCAACCAAACCTTCCTTCACTTTCGGCTCAGGCGTATTCCGCACCCCAAAGAAAAAAAAGAGAGCTAAAATAATGCTGATAGCAAATGATTTTCCGGGACTGTAGGCAACAAAACTCCTTGCTAATAATCCAAAAGCACTGATGATGATCAAGAAAATGTAAATGCCGGTAGTTGCAGGACCTCTCGGAGATGGGCCACCCTTGCTGATAGAAGGAAAACTGCTGGACCATGGTCGGCTATAGTTTCCAGACTCCCGCGGCATAGCTGGTTTTGGTTTATCCCGTTGGAAAGAAAAGAAATTCTCAATCGTAGGATGAGATTTGTCTTTAGATTCTTTTTTTTCCGATTTAGCTTCAGAACCAAACTCTCGAAAGCCCTGCTTATTCACAATAAATGCCTTCTTGAGCAATCTACCTAAATCTACCATGATATCCTCTTTTTTCTGAGAATACGATTCTTCCTGCATATAAAAATGTTACTAGAGAATTAAATGTCAATCTAATCCAATAAATCTGCTCTCAATTCCCGCACTTCTAAAGTCTTGCGCGGCTTGATCTTAAGTGAGTTAGTTCCTTGTACTACACCATTGCTGACATCTAAGGTATACGAAACTTCCTTGGTATCAAAATAGCGAGTGTTGCCATTAAAGATCACATCGCCAAACTTTCTAGCTACTACGTCAACAAAGTTTAAAGTTAAACGAACACGCTTATCGCCTTCCACAATGTTGCGGTATTCTTCGTAACTTAAATCAAAGTAATAAGTAGGAAATTCTACCTCTTTTAATTCAGATTTAACGATGATATGGGTAAGTAAATAATCTCCTTTTTCGGTCCGGAAGACTAATTCATTTTCTCCCGCATGTAGTGTTTCCGGAGAAAATTCGATCGGTACCATGGCCAAATCACAGTCAGGTACACTAGAATAAATGAGTTTGCCATTAACACTTACATGAAGCGGGCCAACCTCTTCAAATTTACAGCTAGGCTGGAATTTTAAGACTACTTTTTGTAGATTTTTTTGTTCAGTATCAGAAACTAAGAAGACACTCCTGGAAGACTGAGATTCCACGCTGGTAACATCAGCAACTACTTTGATATCATTTAAGGAAACTTCATTGGTGCGCCAAAATGCTAGACCTGGAGAAGAGGCCGCAAAGATAATCGTATTCTGCTCCTTGAGCAGATTTTGCGGCACAGTAATAGGAGTCATGCTTCCTGCTTTAATCTGATCATTAAATACTTGATCGCCATTGACTAAGATAATTAATTTTCCCGTTACTTCTTTGACTTCCAGGCTTAAGAGCAAATTTTTAGTATGTTTTAAGTCAGGAACGACGACCGTAAGAACATCTGTTTGCTCAGAAAATACTCCTTTTTTAGCATAAGCAAGATTTTTTTCCGCTAAGACTTTGGCTTCTGTCCGGGCGTATACATTTACTACCGGAATTGGATGTTCAACTTCCTTCTCAGCCAAATAATCTATTCTTCCGGGAGAAACAGAAAGCAATTTCTTCTCTACGATGGCCGGAAGGCCAGTAGAAGTGTTGGTATGATCTTCTAATAATTTTGCTCTATCCTGTGGAGGTATAAGAATTACAAAACCAACTATCAATGCTGCTATGATCGCTATAAGAACTGCTGCGCCTGCCGCAGATTGACCTCTTTTTGTGCTGAACATCTGTCGGTTAGAAAATTTTAGTATATTTAAAGATTGTGGGGAAGTAGGATTATTTCACCGCATCAGCTGTTGCCAACAACTCTTCATGTGATTCCACACCTAGCCAATAATCACCGATATCCTTCCAGTCACCGGCAGAATTTTTGTAGAAATGTCTTTCCGTTATTATTCCCCTTTTAGTTAAAGCAGTATAAGTATGTGTTTGTAATAAAGCTGAATAGACTCGTGCAACTTCAGCCATACCCTGATTATATTTTTCTGCCTTTTGGGGAAAATGAGGTACAAAATAATCACTTAAAGAAGTAATAAAGATTTTTTTACCTATATCGTATCTCAAAAAAGTTTGGTTTTCATAATCATCGCCATCCAAACCGCGAAACTTTAATACCATTGGAACAATACCCAAAAAGCCTTCATCATCTGCATTATCATGATACACATGCAATTCCGGCTTAAGGATTACCTTAACGTCTTCCACATCAAATGTCAATTCTTCTAAACCCATGATTCCATTTCCAACGGATAAATATATAATATTTCGTATTCCCCAACATATAATGCAACTCATAACTTCCGATTTTAAGAAAGGATTTGTAAAACTCAAGATCAACGACCAAGATGATCTCTGGTATCTCAGTCATTTGATCGATCAAGGAGATCTGGTTAGAGGCAAGACTACCCGGAAAATTAAAATCGGAGAAGGGGAAAATGCCAAATCGGTCAAGAAAACTCTTACTTTATCCATAGAAGCAGAAACAATAGAGCTAACGGAAAATTCTGTGCGTATCAACGGCAAGGTCAAGGAAGAAACAGAAGACGTTCCTAAAGGCAGCTATCATTCCATCACCTTAGAAGAATCATCTGAATTTACTTTAGAAAAACCGCAATGGCTGGAATATCAAAAACAGAAACTGCAGGAAGCTTGTGAAAAGAAATATGATTATTTACTCTGTCTTTTTGACCGAGAAGAGGTACTATTTGCGCTAACCAAAAAATTTGGCTATGAAATTTTGACCACGCTGAAAGGCGAAGTGCAAAAGAAAGCCAAAGCCGTGGAAGTACGAAAAGATTTTCAGGAAGAAATTATCAAAACACTAGAAGCATACCACGAGAGATACAAACCCAGCGCCATTATTGTAGCTTCTCCTGCCTTTTACAAAGAAGATCTCTACAAAAAAATACCTCAATCTGAATTGAAAAAGAAAATTGTCTTAGCGATCTGCTCCGACATTAGTGAACGATCCTTGGATGAAGTGATGCGCCGCCCAGAATTAGCTGAAACCTTGAAACACAGCCGTGCCCGCAAAGAACAATTATTAGTAGAAGAACTGCTCAAAGAGATCAACAAAAATAACAAAGCTGCTTATGGCTGGAAAGAAGTGCAGGAAGCTGCCAACAGCGGAGCAGTATTAAAACTGTTATTGACCGATGATTTCATCCACCAAAAAAGAATGGCGGGCGAATTTACAGCAGTTGACCAATGCATGAAAACAGTTGATTCTTTGGAAGGAGAGATCCATATTATTTCTGCCGAGAGCGATGCGGGAAAAAAAATGAATGGCCTGGGCGGAATTGCCGCTATTCTGAGATATAAAAAATATTAATCTTACGTTTTTTGTCATTTAAAAAAAATTACTAACAAGAATTTCCGTCGGAAAAACGAGTGAAAAACTAAGCCCTATATTTTGTACAACCACAACCTTTTAATAGTAGTTTATTTTACTGATGAGTTAGTAACAAATCATTATCACTGAAAGTAAGGAAAAGAGGAGGGGCTAATTAAAATGATTGTGAAAGAGGAATTGTTAAGTCAGCTACGCCGATACTTCGACTTGAATTTATACGAAGTCAAATTGTGGGCAGCATTATTAAGCCGGGGGGTTTCCACCGCAGGAGAATTGTCGGACATTGCTGACGTTCCCCGCTCCCGAAGTTATGACGTTCTGGAATCTTTAGAAAAAAAAGGATTTGTAGTCATGAAGTTAGGAAAACCAATCAAATACATTGCTATTCCTCCTACCGAAGTTGTTGATCGCGTCAAGAAAAACATGCACACTGATTCACAGGATAAAATAAAACGCCTAGATTCAATTAAAGGATCAGACTTGTTGCAAGAACTAGAAACTTTGCACAACAACGGCATCAGTTTAGTTGATCCTGCTGACATCAGCAGCTGTTTGCGTGGAAGAAATAATTTATATAATCATTTAGATCTTCTGATCAAAGACGCTTCTAAGACTATAAATATTATGACTACTGAAAAAGGATTTTTGCGAAAAGTAGAAGGTCTTCGTGCTAGCTTAGAAAAAGCTAAGAAGAAAGGCGTCAAAATCAGAATCGCTGCTCCGATTACGAAGGAAAATAAAACTACTGCTGACAGCTTGAAAGGTTTGGCTGAAGTCAAGCACAATCAAAAAGTCAACTCTCGTTTCGTAACTGTGGACAGCAAAGAATTAGTTTTCATGATGTTGGACGACAAAGATGTTCACCCTTCCTATGATATAGGAGTTTGGGTAAAAACACCTTATTTTGCTTCCGCCATGGACAACATGTTTGATACCATGTGGAATATGAAGTAGGATTTTTTATTTTTCTTTAATATGGTTTTAAGCAAACTAGGAAACTACAGGATTTTTCTTTTTTCAAATTCAATTTTAGCTTTTGCCTTTGGTTTGTTTATGCCTTTCTGGATTATTTTTGTACAAG
>DATDUF010000022.1:0-2177 GCA_035290485.1 Candidatus Nanoarchaeia archaeon | reverse complement strand
CCAACTTCCCAAAATACTGTGCAGTCTTCGGCAGTATTTTTTTCTTTAGCTCTTCATCAAAAGGCAATTCTTCTACTAATCTCTGCAGATCCAGCTCTGATAATTCTGTAAATTTTCCTTCCAGTTTTCTGCCTGCGCGCTTGCATCCCTCTTCTAATTCCTGCGCATATTGAGAATTGAAGTCCATGAAAACTTTAAACCGGCTAAATCCATTTGCCCCGGCACGCAAATATAATTCTACATCCCGCGTTCGTTCCTGCACTAAGGCAACTTTAATCTGCACTTCGGGACAAGCGATTCTTATTTTGGCAATCCACCACGCCATGTAATCTGGATTAGGCGGAGGAACAGTATCAAAGACCGTATTCTCTTGCGGCTTTAAGAAACAGAGTTGTACTTTCTCAATCCGGTATTGTTTAATCTTTTGGATCACTATTTCTACATCTTCTTTTCTTTCTCCGATTCCTAAAATAATAGTTATCAGCTTTTGCATTTCTTGTTCCTGCAAGTTTTCTAGAAATTTCATCAGCGATCGCAATGGCTTAGAAGGACAAATGAAATTATGCAAATCCTCATCAAAAGATTCAATCGCTGAACCCATGCCCGATACATATGGTTTCAGTTTCACGATTTCACTCTTGGCATAAGGGCCAAAGTTCATCATGATTTTTTCTCCCGTAATAGCATTAATTTTACTGATGAGGTTAATTAAATAATCAGTTGATTCTACCCGTAGGCCGCCGGTGATGTATCCTACCTTCCAGTCCATGGCTTTGCAAACTAAGACTTCTGCCAGGATAGAAGCAGGACTGCGAATGGCGGTTGGTTTTTCTTTGGGATTATGCTTCGGCTTGGTTGACAAAAAACAATATTTACAGTCCGCGATGCTGCAAGTCCAGTTAATGAAAATAGAACGTTCAAAATATACGGTAGAAGGAAATTGTTGTCGGTAGATTTTTCCAGCTTCCGGCAGCAAAAGATCTAGCTCTTCTTTGCTTACAATATGGGTGAGATTATTCTCTTTAATTGTAGCTACAAAATCCATATTTTTTGGTTCAGCGGCCCTTTTAAAAATATATCTAAAAAAATCTAATTTTATAGAACGGAGATCAGAAAACTTATTAAAGACCCTCTTTAGGATAGATAAAATGGTGGTTAAAGCAGCGAGTAAGACAGAAAAACCAATTGTAAAAAAATTGGAAGAGCAGCAAAAAGAATCAATGAAAGGATTGTCAGAAGACATTTCTCTGCTGACTGAGAAAGAGGCTCACACTTCAACTCCACCAAGTGACGGAAAAAATGTTCTTATTTTGATTGGAATTCTCTTAGCTGTCTTTGCGGTAGTCATTGGCGGCTTTAAAACTTATAATCATTTTGCTCCTGCTGCCGTCGTAGTCATAGACGATTTACATAAAGATAATCTGGACGGAAAATTAGATCAGGATCAAGGATATGTCTATAACGGCTTCAGTTTCGTCAAGGCAGATGGATTATGGTGGACTTCAGTGGAAGTAAGTGATAGGATCATCAAGGTTCCCATGCATTACGGTCCGAAAGATGTGGAAACTATTCCGGTAAGCGGAAAACTTACTCCGGAATTTAATAAGGGCGAGAAAATCTACGTTTCCATAGATCCAACTATCAATTATGATAAGTATTATACTTTAGGATTGATGGAACTTAACACTAATATTTTGCAGGGAGCGCGCCGTAACATCGAAGCAGCCTGCAGTAAAGAAAATACTGTCTGTGAAAACCGGACCATTATCAACTGCGAAAATAATCCCTTGCACCAACCTGTAGTTCAATTAGTTCGGGATGAAAAAGCAAGCGTACAGCTTACTGGCTCTTGCATCAAAATCAGCGGTAAAGATGAAGACTTTGTAAAAGCAGTCGATAAAGTGTTGTATGGTTGGTATAAAGTTTTTGGATAGTTGAATAGAGATAGTTTTATATATGATTTTTCTTTTAAATATAAAAAATGAGGTGTAGATTTCGTTTTTTCATCGTAGTTTTACTTATCTTCTGTTTATTGGCCACTTCTTGCGAGGCTGCTCCTGCTTCAAAATTGACCGCTCGATATAAACAAACAACGATTAAAACAACAACTGCAAGACAAGTCACGCTTTCTCTTCCTCCCGAACCCAGGTTCCCTGGCGAATCGCAAAGGCAGACCA
>DATDUF010000021.1:0-3053 GCA_035290485.1 Candidatus Nanoarchaeia archaeon | reverse complement strand
AAAATAATCCAAGAACATAATATTGCAAACCTTAGTGAATCCTTTGTCACCGAACATCCCGCTGAAAATGGGCTGCATAATGTTTCCTTTGCCTTCGTGCATCAATTGATTTCGCAAGGAAAAGAAGCAGAAGAAGTGTATCAGCAGCTTATCGCGGAAGAATTATCCCTGCAGCTCAGTTCCCTCATACCATAGTTGATATTTATTTCTGAAATAATGCAGTCGGTCTATATCGATAGATTCGATGTCCTTGGCCAGCTCATGAATACGCTGGGTAAAGCTGATCAATTCTCCCTGAATAGGTTTTAGCGTCGGTGTAAGGTAATTCTTGGCTTCTTCTTCAAAAAAATAGTTTCCCAGTAGCGCCCCTTCTTTCAGCACTTTATCAAAACCTATCTGGAGCTTAGTTTTTTGGATCATATTTTCTAAATTTTGTGCTGAGGGTCTAGCTAAGCGCTGAAAAAATGCGGTGGATAATTTACTAAAGCTTTTGAGTTCCTTTTTTAGTTCTAATTTGTGATCCTGTAAACTCCGCAAGAAAATATCATGTGCTTCCCGTTGGATGATAAAATAATTTTCTATAGTTCCTTTCGCCAAGCCAGGAATACTATAATTTAGTTCACCTCGGGGAAAATAGATGTATACTCCCTGATCGTTGCAGGTTACTATTTTCTGGGGAAGGCCTTGTTTTTTACATTCCTGCTCAAATTCTGCCATGGCCAGCTCAAATCGCGCTTGAATTTCTTCTAAATCCATGCTTCCTCAAATCTCACTGCCTATAAAAAATCTATCTAAATAGTATATAGCCACCTCCGGGTTGAGGTCGAAAAAAATATATACTTAGAAATTCTCAAGATATAATGATCAAACCGCTTTCCCTTATCTTTGGATCCAAGATGAAAGCTCAGGAAATAATCCTTTTGCTGCAAAATGCTAAGGAAGTAGTGCGTCAAGGTTTTTTTGTTCACGAACTCTATCGGGTAGAACAATTCTGCCAGAAAAATAATCTCTTCCTCGTTAAATCCGAGTTCAAAGTTCTCTTTGCTGATGATAGCGTTTATTCGAACAAAGGGGTTCGTATTCCCCCAGATGATAAACGTCCGGGAATGTATTTTGTCTATCTTTCTAAAGACGAACAGAAAGCTTGGCTAGCCAGTTATTATGAATTGATGCAGAATCATCAGGATTTGGGTTTGGCCCTCGGCTATCCGCGCTGCTGCGTGACTTTCTTCTGCCAGAATTTTAAAGACCATCATACTAATCTGGAACTTAAGCCCAGCCACCCGCATACTAATCTTTCTTTGCGCGAACAAGATCTGGTCATTCTCTCTCATTTTCCCTGCCGTTCTGAATGTCCGGAGAGTATCAAGCTGGGAGAAAAATATCTGCAGGCCATTTATAGCGTCGATAAAGAACATGCTAGAGAATTACTGGCTAGGTTGCAGGTAAAGTCATGATTTTTCTTTTTCCGTCGTAGCGCACCATAAATCCATTCTCTAAAATAAGTTCTCCATCCACCTGGGCAAATTTTTCAGAAGGAAGTTCCAGCGAGCTGAGCTGCTCATAGATTACTTTAGAAAGCTTTTCACCCATCATCAATTTTGGAAGTTGCGGGATAATCAAAAACGGATTTCCATAAGGGACGATGGTCTGAAATTTTCCTTCTTCTTTTCCCGCTTCCCGCGTTGGTTTTGGATTGAACCGGCCTAATCCCAAATTTACTTCTTCATAACAGGAGATATATATGCCCAGAGGAGCTTTAGGAAAATGCTGTGGCTTTCCATTGAACCTGATCGGGCCAGAAAGAGGTTTATGAAGTAAATATCTCTCATCAGTATTATTTCGTAATCCATTCATCAAGCGTAGCGTGGTTTTAACTGCTCCCCATAATCCGCGCTCCTTTGATAAAAGATCAAACAGGTCCGTCTCTTGTTTTTGGGTTATTTCTGTGTACTTCGCTTGATATTCTTTTGGTGGAGAATGTTGCAATGCTTCCTCTAATTCGCGGTACTGCTTGGCGCTATGCCCATAATAGATCCACAATAACTTAGGTATCAATCCGAAACCGATATTGAATCCTTTTTTTCCATTTACATCTAAGGAAGGAAAAGAGACAGTGTATTTTTCTACGGTATTAGAATTGGCAGTATTAACGAGATGTTGGGCTAATTGATAGGCAGCATCTTTTCCGTTAAGTCCGAGCGTGCGCTGAATATTGTTCATCGTTCCTAAAGGAAAGAAAGCATACTGCGGCCGATACCCCCAGAGCTGTTCGACCAGAGTTCGGGTGCGCATCACTGTCCCATCTCCGCCAACAATTCCGACGATAGTTTTTTCTGGTTTTGCTAAGGCCGCACTTCGACGTTCCTGCACCATCTTTTCTAGATGAGAAAGATTTTCTGTTACCACAAACTCGCCTTGGCCCTGAGAAAAAATATGCTGCAATTTCTGAATTTTATCGGGAGTGACATTCTTGCCGTTTGGATTGGCAAAGATAAAATATCGATAGGGCATGTTTGCCAAGAAGTAAGTCACAATAAAAAGGTTGTGGAATAATCGCTCTAAATTACTTCTACCGGCTTCTTATTGAATTCCTTCTTTGATTTGTAAAAGAAATATGCTAATATCGCTACGGTTATCAAAGGTGAGATCCAAGGTTGGATATGCGTACCAAAGCTTTCGGCTAACATGATTCCACCTAGGAATAGTACCGAATACATCGCTCCGTTCTTCAGATATTTGTATTTTTTAATATTCTCGATATTACTGGTAGTCAGTTTTCGCACTACAATTGCTCCCAGTCCATTTCCCAGTAAGATTAAAGGAATCGATAAGGTAAAAGCAAATGCTCCTAAGACCGCATCTACTGAAAAGGTAGCATCAATTACTTCCAAATATAAGATTTTACTTAAGTCGCTCATTTTTTCTTTCTTATGCAGCATTTCATGCTCTGCCTTCTCGGCATTTTCTTTAAAGCCGTGGGTGATAAAGAATGCAGTCGATCCTAATACCGCAGAGAAGGCCATGAATGGATTTAGCTTCAGCGCAAACCA
>DATDUF010000020.1:0-5789 GCA_035290485.1 Candidatus Nanoarchaeia archaeon | reverse complement strand
AGCGCGCAGGCAGAAAACTGGAAGGAAAATTTACAGAATTATCAGAGCTGGATCTGCAGAGATTAGTAGAAGAATTGCCTTTTGATGAAGAGCTAAAGAAAAAAATACTGCCGAAGACTGCACAGTATTTTGGGAAGTTGGAGAAAAGAAAGTAATTAAAGATATAGTGCCATATCCTGCAGAATTTTGTATCCTCGTTCCAATCTTTCTTCCGGGGTTTTACCACCGGTTATGGCTCTTCCGACCACTAACAATGAAGACCCGTTCATGATAGCTTGACCTGGTGTTGAAACACGCTTCTGATCACTTCCGGCAGCCGCGCCAGGACCTTCTATACCCGGAGTAATATAGAGAAAATCTTTTTTTACAATATTAAGAGGAAGACTACCGAGATCATTTGCAGAACAAACAATGCCATCTAAACCGCTTTCTTCAGCAAGTCGCGCAAATCGAAAGACATAATCTTGAACTCCATCAAAAACGCAGCCGGAAGGATTGTAATCTAACTCATTCTTTAAAATATTGTTATCAATACTAGTTAAGACCGTAACCCCAATTACTTTTGGTTTCTGAACATTATATTTTTCAGCAGCTTCATTAGCTCCTTTTACTGCAGCTCTGAGCATTGCGCTTCCGCCATCAATATGAACATTAAACATATAGACTCCTAATGAAGTTGCTGCATCAGCTGCATCTTGGACGGTGTTGGGGATATCCTTAAATTTTAAATCCAAGAATACTTCTGCCCCATAATCTTGCACAACCTTAACAGCAGCTGGCCCAAATCTGGTGTAGGAGCCTTTACCAACTTTAAATTTTCCTACTACTGGATGTAATTCTTCAACTCGAGCTCTTACTTCATCTAAAGTATACAAATTATCTAAAGGCAAACAAAGTTTTTGTTTTGCTAATTCTTCTTTTTCATTCAAGTTCATTTTTCCACCTTCTATATTAATAATAAAAAGCCCCTAGAGGGATTTGAACCCTCGGCCTACTGCTGTTTCTAAGTTTATACGAAGCAGTCGCTCTACCGCTGAGCTATAAGGGCATGATCGTAATCTTAATGTTAAAGATTCTTCAGCAATTCTTCCTTACTCGGAAACTTCTTCTGGCACTCGAAACAGACCGGATATTGCTTGCTGGAGCCGGTTTTTCTCACTACCGTACCTTTGATTTTTTCCAGGAATAGTTCTGCTATCTTGCTGCCACAGATGCTGCATTTAGTCATTTTTTATTCTGAGGTAGGTTAGTTTTTAAAATTATTGTCCACAAACCACCAAAAAGATTATAAAACAAAATCCCAAGAGCATAAATACCATGAGCACACGAAAGCGTATTGCAATAATTCACCGAGAAAAATGCCACCCTAATGAGTGTGGCAATTACCTTTGCGCTAAATTATGTCCGGTCAATCGGGCTGGAGCAGATTGTATCTACCCCGGGGAGCCTGACAAGAAAGCCAGGATAGATGAAATGCTCTGCACCGGGTGCGGGATCTGTCCAAATAGATGCCCTTTTGGAGCAATTGAAATTATCAACTTACCAACAACGCTTGACAAGCCACCCTTGCATAGATATGGGGAAAATCTGTTTGAATTATATTCATTACCTTCGCCCATGTTTGGAAAGGTTACTGGAATTTTAGGTAGAAATGGGATTGGAAAATCAACTGCCCTAAAGATCATGTCAGGTATTATCAAACCTAACTTAGGAGACTGGAAAACTGTTCCTGATTTCAAGCAAGTGATTAATTATTTTAAAGGTTCAGAAACGCAAAAGTTCCTGGAAAAATTAAGCAAAGGTGAAATTTCTCTTTCCTATAAACCGCAGCAGGTTGATTTAATTCCCAAACAATTCTCCGGTACGGTGCGGCAGCTGCTGACCAAAATTGATACTAATTCCATGCTTAGTAAAGTGGCTCTGGATCTTGATATTATCAAAATTATGGATAATGAGATCAGCAATATTTCCGGCGGAGAATTGCAGCGGGTAGCGATCGCCGCAGCAGTATTGAAGAAAGCAAATCTCTATCTCTTTGACGAGCCTTCGTCTTATCTGGATATCAAACAAAGAATAAAAGTTTCTAAATATATCGAATCACTAGCCGCACCAGATACTTCGATCATGGTGATTGAGCACGACCTGATTATTTTTGATTACATGACTGATTTAGTAAATATCATGTACGGGATTGAAAACGGTTTTGGTATTGTTTCAGGAGTTAAAAACGCCAGAGAAGGCGTGAATGCTTATTTAGATGGATATATGAAAGAAGAAAATGTCCGTTTCCGTGACCACGCCATTAAATACGAAAAGGCGCAGGATGTCAAGACCGGTTCGCGAACGCAGCTTACTTCGTGGGGAAAAATTACCAAGAAACTGAACCATTTTACGCTCACCGCAAAAGAAGGGGCATTGTATAAAGGTGAAATTGTAGGAGTCCTGGGAGAAAATGGAATTGGAAAAACTTCTTTCATCAAGTTGTTAGCAGGATTGATTAAACCGGATTCTGGGGAACTGGGAGATAATATTAAAGTATCATATAAACCACAATATCTGGAAACAGATTCAGAAATGACCGTAGGAGAATTATTACATGAAGCCATGGGCAGATATCATCATCAGCTTATTCAACCGCTAGATGTAGAAAAATTATTTACCCAAAAATTATCTGAGCTTTCCGGCGGGCAGCTGCAGCGGGTAGCTATTGCTCATTGCCTGTCACAAGATGCGCAGCTTTTCCTTCTGGACGAGCCTTCTGCCTATCTGGATATTGAACAGCGCTTGTTAATTTCTAAAATTATCAAAAATATTGCTTGGGAGAGAGATGTCACTATTTTAGTTGTTGATCACGACTTGATGTTTCTTGATTATATATCTAACCGCTTAATTGTCTTTTCCGGTATTCCCGCGCGAGAAGGACATCTGGAAGGACCTTTAAAGATGGATGAAGGCATGAATCTGTTTCTGAAGAGTCTAGACATAACCATGAGAAGAGACATTACTTCGCATCGTCCTAGAATCAATAAGCCCGGTTCCGTAAAAGATCGAGAGCAGAAGGCAGAGAATAAATTGTACTATAGTTAAAATTTATATATTTCAAGATTTTCAAAAAAAAACGGTGATTTGAAATGGCAATGAGTAAAAGAGATTTGGAAAAAAGACAAAAAGACCATAAAAAAGAACTTGCTGACTTAGAAGCAAAATGCCAAGGCGGCAGCGGAACCAAAGATGATTATATTCAGTTGGCAAAGATGCGCAAGAAATTAGGATAACTGAAATAACTTATTTTAAATTTATTTTTTAAATATCTTTTTCCAATCTTCTCGGTAATATTTTACAAAGGCAATTACTGCTGCAACTACCATTATCGCACTAAACCATTGTCCTAAGCTGAAACCAAAATAAAGCGTATCTTCGCGGAAAAAGTCAACGATAATTCTGCCCAACCCTTCCCAGAAAACGAAGTTCCAGAAAATAAAACCGGGTTTAAATTCTCTCCAAAAAGTCAGGAAGAAGAGCCAGCCAAAGACAATCATACGCTGGAAAAAAGAATAAATCATATTCGGATGACGACATTGTGGACCATAATCAGGAAAGATTACACACCAAGATCCGTTCCAGACTCGACCCACTAATTCTCCATTGACGAAATTAGCCAGCCTTCCCAGAGCCAGAGCAAAGATGGTAGGAATGCTCATGACATCGGCCATTTTCCAAAAGGGAAGTTTCTTTTTCCTGCAGTAAAGATAAGCCGCAGTTACTATTCCCACAAACCCGCCGTGAAAGCTCATGCCTCCTTGCCAGATCTTGAAGAAATTGAGGGGATGAGTCAAATAAATCTGCGGCTCCCAAAATACTTCAAACAGCCGGGAGCCAATGAGTACGCCCAGCATCAGATAAAAAATAAAATCCCAGATCTCATCCTTTGATAAAGGAATGAGGCTCTTTTTTCTCATATAGTTAAGCCATACAATTCCCAGAAAAAATCCCAGAACGTAGACTAAGCCATACCAACGGATTTCTAAGGGACCGAGATGCAATAAGGTAGGGTCAAGGTTATGTATCCACATTAGGGTACAGAAAAGCTTCTGCTTTTAATAATCTTCTTTGTAAAACGGTGAAATAGATAGGTTCTGGTTGCGAGAAGCACACTACATAATGATAACCCTATAGCTACATAATAGTAATAAGATTAAAATTAGACTACATAATAGCACTAAAAGATTACAAAATAACAGCAAAAAGACTACAAAATAAGATAATAAGCTTACAAAATAGTAAAAGTTTATAAAAAGTAGAAGAATTTACTTGAATAAAGCGTGGTCGAGAAAAAAGAGGAGTTAGTAGAATTAATCTTACAACTAGTGGCTACCCTTTCACCGCAGGAAAAGCAAAAAATTATTTCCGGCCTGTTAGAAAAAAAAGAAGGATTCCCCATTTCTATTTTTAGATCACCGCTTTCCGGATTAGAAGCAATTACCGTTTATCTCAAAGAGCAGCAAGGAAAAAGTATTACTGAAATCGCTTCCTTACTGCATCGACAGAAAAGCACCATTTACACCACTTATCAAAAAGCAAAAAAGAAATGGCCTGGAAAAATCGATCTTTCTGATTCTTCAATTACAATTCCGTATGAAATATTTGCAGATAGAAAATTTGCCGTGCTTGAATCTCTCGTCGCGTACCTGAAAGAAGAGATGAATCTTCCGTTGGTTAAAATCTCCACGCTCTTGAACAAAAAATATAGTACGATAAGAACCGTCTATGTGCGTTACAAGATTAAAAATGGCAAGAAGTAAAAAAGAACACCGAAGGAGGAATAGAACTGTTAAGCCAGAGCTAGCTATTTTCCTCGCTATCCTTATTGCTATTGCAGGAGTATTGTTGCTCTCGCAGCAAGGATCTATCACTGGTGCAGCAGTTTCTAGCGCAGGAGAAAGTTTAGGAATACAAGATATCGGCATACAAAATATACCAAGTATTACCTTAGTGCTTAATACTACGGATATTAGTAAAAATGATACAAGTACTAATCTTACTGCATACAATACTACACAAACTAATGGTAGTTCACTGAAAGTGATCTACAACTGGTTGGTAAATGGATCGCCTATTGCAACTTTAAATATGCCCTTTGAAGGAATCAATGGAACTAGCGGTACTACTGCTAATAATAAAACATGGGATTACTCCGGATTAGGAAATCATGGAAATGAAACAGGGGGAGTATTATGGAATGCCAGCGGTGGATACGATGGAAAAGGAGCGTATATGTTCAAAACAGAAAGCAGCCGATATATTGATCTAGGGGATAAATCTCATTTCAAAAATGTGTGTAATAATGGATGTACATTTGGCGCATGGGTATATTGGACAGGTAGTGCAAGTTCTGGAGCTCAAGCAACAAGCACCATTATTGGACGCTTAGATACAACGGATGAGGATAGGTTCTTTTGGTTACTTATTCAAAATACATCTTTAGCGGATGCACAATTCTATATTTATCAAAATGGTAGTACTGCAACTGAATGCAGGGTGTCAGGTGCCACCGGTATTCTATTAAATGGATGGACACATGTCATGGCTCGATATAATGGGACGCATGCAGCAGTATTCATTAATGGAACGCAACAAGTAATGACTAACTGTGCCTCTTACAGCGGAATACCAACCTTCACGTCTATCAATAGCACGGCGTGGCAGGATTCGGAAAAAACTTTTATCGGAGCAAGAGATGATAGTAGCACTACACAATTTTTCAATGGAACCATCGACGAAGTGATGAT
>DATDUF010000019.1:0-7911 GCA_035290485.1 Candidatus Nanoarchaeia archaeon | reverse complement strand
TTCATGATACTTAGCTACAAACTGGCGCAGCAAGTGTTTGGTTTCCTGAAGATCTTCGCGCACTTGGTGCTGAGCATCTCGTAAAGCCCGGTTGAACTGATCAAAGTTAGCAGTATCTTTGGAGTTTATCCATTGCTGCTTAGCTGCTTCGTAATCCTGTTTCAGCGTTTCCGTCTTGGCATCAAAATCAGCCAGGATTGCTTCTAATTCAGAAACATCTACTCCTTTTGCAGCTAACGCATCGATGCGCGCCTGCATTCCAGCGTGAAGTTCTTCATGCTTTTCTACCAAAACATGCAGCTTGGCATTGACCATCAAGCCTACTAATCTTCGCTGCAGCTTGTTTGCTTTTTGGTTCAATTCTTTCAATTCCTTAATCGTTGCCCGGATTTCTTCCTGGGTAGTCTCGTTGGTAAAACCTTCGATCTTGGTTTTCTGAGCTTCCAATTGAGCCTGCAGATCACTTACCAAGCTTAAGGCAGCGTCTTTCTCTTCATCAGAAAGATCTTCCATTTTTTCTACGGTTTTACTTAGTTTGTCTAAAGAGCGCTGGACTACTTGCACGGACTTGAGAAGATGATTCTTAACTCCGGTGCGTAATTCAAGCTTCAGCTCTTCACAGTTCTTTCGCTCAGATTTACATTCTTTTACTTTTTTATCCAAGTCCAGCACTTTTTCTCGTTGTTCATGCTGTTCTTCTTTAGCTTCCCGGAAGTGTTCTTTAGCTTCTTCCAGTTTTTCCCGCGCTTTATGCAGGTCTCTCTTGAGTTCTTTTACTTCTCTCTTCACTAACTTTGCACTCTTGAGGCGACCTTCTTTCATTTCGGTCTTAATTTCTGTTTTTTCTTTTACTTCAGAATCATTGTCTTCAGTTTCCACTTCAGTCTTTGATTCCGTCTTTACTTCTGCATCAGCTGCATCGCTATCTACATCAACTTCTGCATCTACTTCCACATCTGCCACATTTTTTCCTTCATCTGCTAATCCGGCCGGGATAACGCTCAATAAAAAGAGCGATAACACCAGCAGGACACTTAATTTTTGTTTGATTGATGTCATTTTTGTGACCTCCATTTGATTTTGCTTGAGTTTTCAAAATCACTTTTCCTTTTAAACATGCTTTCAGAAACACTTTACCGAATACTTTAGGAAACTTTAGGAAGCTTTAGATGCGTTTTTTGATGGAAAACTTGCTTAAACCTATTATTTCCCGATATCTTTTTATATTATTCTGGAATATATACAACCATGAAGAACAGACTCATCCCACTTATATTCCTCCTACTCCTACTGCCCTTAGCTTCTGCCGCTACCTTGAAAGGCAGCATCTACAATGAAAATCTGCAGTTAAGCAAGGATGTGTTAGTGGAAATAAACACCGTTCCCCAGCAGAAATACTTGGCTAAAACGGGATTATATTCATTTGATCTGCCGCCGGGAAAATATACTCTTACCGCTAAAAGCAGCCAATATACAGTTACCGAAAATGTAGAAATTCTTTCTGCTACCGGTGAATACGTATTAGACTTATTCCTCCTTCCCGATTTTGTGGAAGAAGACCAGTTATGGCAGGAAACCCAGCAAGAAATTCCTCTCAGCACGGAAGAGAGTGCTGTTCCCATCTGGTCCTGGATTATTGCCGGAGTTATTTTCGTGGTGCTGCTAGCTCGAATTATTTACACCAGAAAAAAATATGGTTCCCTACGTCTTTTCCAAAAAAAAGTCAAAGCTGAGAGTAGAAAAACACTTGAACAGCACAAAGAAGAACTAGCTGCAGAACCAGGCTATCTTGATCAGGCTTTAGAAATTATCAAAAAACACGACGGTCGAATCAATCAAAAAGAATTGCGCCGGGAAATGATGCCTCTTTCTGAAGCCAAGGTAAGTCTTATTATTACCGAGCTTGAACACAAAGGAAAAGTAGAAAAGATTAAAAAAGGGCGTGGAAATGTAGTTATCTTAAAGTCTTAAGATTACTATCATATAGAAGATTACTTTTCTGAGCAAGTTTTTTAAAGAGCTTCTTACTTCTTACTCCGATGCAATTTCCTGATTACAATGCTCAGCAGCTTGAACCGCAGATTTTAGAATTCTGGAAGAAAAATAAAGTTCTTGACACTTTGCGTAAGCGCAACCAGAAAGGAAAGAAATTCTATTTTCTGCAAGGGCCGCCCTATACTTCCGGACAAATCCATCTAGGTCATGCCTGGAATATGTCTCTGAAAGATATGGCCCTGCGTTACAAGCGCTCTCAGGGATTTAATGTCTGGGACAGGATGGGCTATGATATGCATGGTCTTCCTACTGAACAGAAAACCATGGCCAGGTTAGGATTGCACAATAAAGAAGAGATCGAAAAATTCGGCCTCAAAAAATTCACCCAGGAATGTGAAAAATTCTGTATCGAAATGATGCATAAGATGGATGAAGATTTCCAGCGTCTGGGCGCGACTTTAGATTTTTCTGATCCTTATCAGCCGATCAAAAAAGAATTCATGGAAGCAGAATGGTGGCTGATCCAGCAGGCGCATGACAAGAAGCGGCTGTATCAAGGATTGCGTACCATGCACTGGGATGCTGCCACCCAGACTGCAGTAGCTAAACATGAATTGGAATACAAAAAAATTACCGATACTTCCATCTATCTAAAATTTCAGAGCAAAGAAGATCCCAAGAAATTCTATTTAGTTTGGACCACTACTCCCTGGACTATTCCTCTGAACTTAGCGATCATGGTTAATCCTGATCTTACCTATGCTGAAGTTTCAGTGAATAATGAAGTCTGGGTCATTGCGGAAAATCTAGTCAGTTCAGTACTGGCAAAAGCTAAAGCAGAGAATCATAAAACGCTACGCAAATACAAAGGCTCGGAATTGGAAGGAAAAAAATATCTTCATCCTCTCCAGACTCAGAAATATCTCCCTGCAGAACTGCAGAAAAATTCTAAACTATTCTCTATCCTGTTAACCAAAGAATTTGTCGATGATAGCGCCGGTACTGGTTTAGTTCACTGCGCTCCCGGCTGTGGTCCTGAGGATTACGAAGTAGGTTATCGTCATGGCTTGATGGCCTTTAATTGCGTCAATGAATCCGGACATTTTGAAAATTTCGGTCCGTTCAACGGCTGGAAAGCAAAATCAGACGATAAAAAATTTATCCAGATATTAAATGAAGCACAAGTTTTAGTGGCTAAAGAATCTTACAGTCATGACTATCCGCATGGAGAACGCAGCCATGAACCGGTTATTTTCCGGACTACCAAGCAATGGTTCTTCAAAGTGGAAGATCTTAAAGAAAAAATGATTGCGGCCAATCAAAAAATTAGCTGGAATCCTCAAACCGCAAAGCAGGCCTTCAAATCCTGGCTGGAAAATCTACGTGACAATTCTATTACTAAGCAACGCTATTGGGGAACTGCTGTGCCTATTTGGCAGGCTGATGATGGAGATTACCTGGTTATCGGCAGCGTCAAAGAATTAGAAAAAATTTCCGGGCAAAAAGTGACCAATATGCATATCCCGGAAATTGACAAAATAGTTATCAAGAAGAATAATAAAATCTATCGCCGAGTTCCTGACGTCTTAGATGTCTGGATCGATGCCGGAACCGTCTCCTGGAATTGTTTGAATTATCCGCAAGACACTAAACTCTTTAAACAATACTTTCCCGCTGATTTCATCGCCGAAGGAAAGGATCAAGTTCGCGGCTGGTTCAATTTACTGATGGTTGCTTCCTTTTTAGCTTTCAACAAGCCGTCTTTCAAAAATGTGTACATGAATGGCTTTGTGACTGATGTTGATGGCGAGAAGATGTCTAAATCTTTAGGTAATATCATTTCTCCTTACGAATTGATTGACAAGCACGGTGCAGATACTTTGCGCTATTACATGTGCCAGACTAATGCCGGTGAGGATATAAATTTCAGCTGGGATGAATGCAAAGCTAAAGTACGCAGTTTGCTGGTACTCTGGAACACCCATAAGTTGCTGATCAATCTTTCCAAAGAGACCAAAGTAAATCCTTTTTCGCTCAAGCCTGCCGCGGTAGAAAAAAATCTGGAGCTAGAAGAAAAATACATCTTTTCACGTCTGCATTCCGTTATCCAGCAGGTCACTACATTATTGGATCAGTACCGCTTAGATGAAGTTATTGCGCCCATAGAAGAATTATTTTTAGAATTATCCAGAACCTATATCCAGATGATCCGGGAGAAAAGCACCTCCGGAACCGAGGAAGAGAAACAAGCTTGTGTTTATACTATCGGCCAGGTCTTGCTGCAATCAGTAAAAATGTTCAATATCGTGGCGCCATTCATCTCTGAAGCAATTTATCAGAACCTGAAAGATGAATTTGGTGCGAAATTACTTCCTGAGGAAAGCATCATGCACTGCTCCTGGCCTAGCGCAGATAAGAAAAAAATAAATAAAAAATTGGAAGAACACGTTTCTCTTGCTCAAGGCATTATTCAAGCAGGATTACATGCGCGGGAAAAAGCCAAGCTCGGCGTACGCTGGCCGGTAAAAGAAGTTCAGGTTATCAGCGAAAATCCTGTCGTGAAAAATGTAGTTGCTAAATTGCAAGATGTGATCTGCTCCCAGTTGAATGCTAAGATCGTCACTACCGCTGCTCATAGTGCAGAAATGCAAGTAAAAATCAAACCGGATTATGCTAAGATCGGGCCAGCTTTTGGAAAATTATCACCTCAGATTATTGCCAAGCTTGCTTTAGACAGCCCGCAGTCCATCATGAACCATCTCCAGAAAGAAGGAAAATATTCTTTTACTATCAATAACCAGGCCGTAGAAGTTACTCCAGAAATGGTGATCGCCGAGCGCGAGGCGCCGCATAATTATCAATTATCAGAATACAAAGACTTGTTAATTTTAGTGAATACTGAACGCACCGAAGAATTGGAAGCCGAAGGCTATGCTCGTGAAGCCGCCAGAAATATCCAGGATCTGCGTAAGAATGCAGGCATGCAAAAAACTGATAAAATCATTTTATATCTGAAAACCAGTCTAGGCATGCAGAAGATGCTCAAGCCGTTGAAAAATGAAATGCAGCTTAAAGTGGGCGCGCATGTCTTTGATCTGGTGGTAGTTGAACCGCAGCGCAAGTATAAAGAAGGCGGAAAATTCAAAGTGAAAGAAGAAGAGTTTACTGCTTATTTTGAGAAGTTGTAAAAATGGATAGAGATTTAGATGCAGAAATTGTAAGAACTATCTTCAAGTGGAGTTACATTTCTATTGGTCCTGATGCTAGAGGAGAAAACAGGTGTGAGATACTTTATCCGGCTGATCAAAAACCAACTCAAGATTTTTACGATATGCTTCCTTTGTTAGGTAAAATACATGAAGGCTGGCACGCACCAAGATATTCAAGCGATTTAAGGACTGCTATTGAATTAGCTAAACATGTCAAGATTCCTTTAACTATTCAGGAGATGCCATTACAGCCTGAAACATTGTCAAAGAAATGTCTCGATTGGTGGTTATCTCATAATAGTGCTTAGATCCATAGCTGAAAAATTTCAAGTAAAGGATAATTTTATAAATTCCATCCACTTCCTGAATAAAAATGAATAAACAGAGAACGAATTTAACTTTTTTATTGTTGATTGGAATTCTAGTTTTTGCTCTAACTTTTCTCGTAGGATGCACCACTCCAGGGTCTCCGGGACCGCAGGGAGAGCCTGGTCCCCAAGGTGAACCCGGATTAGAAGGACCTAAAGGTGATCCAGGTACACAAGGACTCCCGGGAGTTCCAGGGCCGCAGGGACAAAAAGGAGATAAGGGAGATAAAGGAGATACGGGACCTGCAGGTTCTCTGGCGCAGCCGGAAGCTTGGCATGTTGTCGGTGAGCAAGGAGAGCCTTCGTTTGAGAATGGAGCGAAAAATTTTGCATCTGGAAATAGTGTAGCGTTTTACAAAGATCCTTTTGGTGTTGTTCATCTTCGTGGTAGGTTTGTTTGTGGAAATGGTGTTATGTTCACGCTACCATCTGGATACAGGCCCACCGCGTTTATTGACTTGGCCATTTATCAGGCAGGAGCAAATCCTATTCGTCTTCTCATTGAATCAGATGGTGTAGTCACTTGCTTCTCCGGGAACGGCGGGCTTCAATCTCTTGAAAGTATTACTTTTCGTGCTAAGTAGGAAGTTTTGATAGCAAAATTCTTATTTAGCATCTGAGATAGCTCAGAAATGTTTATATATCTTCTAAACCACCTTCTACCTTATGGGAAAAGTGAATCTGCCGCAGATAACGCTTCGCTACAACGGCGTGTTTGACTTTGATGGCTTCTATGCAGAAGTAACTGACTGGGCTAAAACCTATGGTTATATGTGGCATGAGGCTGCCTTTAAACATAAAGTTCCGGGGCCAGAAGGTGCTGAACAGGAACTAGCTTGGCAACTTTCTACGAAGATAAATGATTTTATCAAATATGAAATTATTTTTACTATCCATATGTGGGAAGTGAAAGATGTTCTGGTAGAAGGCCGTAAAAATCCTTTGATGAGAGCAAGATTGTATATCATCATCAATGGCACTATTGAACATGACTGGCAGAAAAAATTTGGCGGCAGCAGGTTTGCGGAATTCCTCGGCAAGTTATACCTGAAATTACCGCACATGAACCCCATTGAAACTGTTTATTTTGACCAGCTCTATTATCGCATCTGGAGCTTACATGCCCAGATAAAAAAATACTTTGACATGCAGGCTAAGAAACATCCTTACAAAGGCTATTTAGCAGAAGATTAATCCTTCTTCAGCTTCCTAAATTTTTTAAATAGCCGCTTGTTTTGCTTTTTCAATGGAATTAAAAAAACAAGCGGTTTCCGGAAAAGGAGTTAAGATTATCATTGAAGAAGAAGGCCAGCCGATTGGTCGTGGATTTCTGTATGTTCTTACTAACGATCTGCATTCCGCACCCTTTGGTTTTATTGAAGATGTTTTTGTAGATGAAACGTTTCGTGGCCGAGGTTTTGGTGAAAAGATCGTTACTGCGCTGATCGAAGAAGCTAAGAAGAATAAATGCTACAAGTTAATCTGCACCAGTCGATTTTCTAATGAACGTGCGCATCATCTCTATGAAAAGTTAGGATTCAAAAAGCACGGCAATGAGTTTAGGATGGATTTTTGAAAGAATAAAAGAAGTGCACCGGCCGGGATTCGAACCCGGACAACCGGCTTGGAAGGCCGGGATACTTTGCGGCATGTTAAGAGTGATTTTTAGTCTTAGCACGTAGCCGTTATACTACCGGTGCATAAGCTTAAACCATTATACTTTATTTATAAAATTATCGTATCTGTTAAGGTGTTTCTCATTTGAAGGTTTCACCTCAATCATAAATCTTTTAACCTCTTTTTGAGTGTAAATGTATAGGTTCTTTCCACTTACACTAGGAGAATAACCTAATTCAGTTAAAGCATTCTTCACTTCATTGAGAAATATTGGATCTCTGCTAATTATTGAAAGTACCAGACTTGATTTTCTGCGCAGATAAATGCTTCCATCTGTGTCAAACAAACCTCTAACATATGAGGCTAAAAGTTCCTTTTCAGTTCTAATTTGGATAGGAATATGAAGCTTTCCTTTCTTTTTACCTCTAGGTATTTGGAAGTAAGTAGTAAGATATTCTGAAAGCATTTTTGAATGAACGGAACACCTTATTACATTATTTACCTTACTCTCTCTAATTGCGGCATTCAATGAAAATAAATCGAAAAATAATTTACTTACTCGATTATTTATATAATCATTATCTAATTTTTTGTGACAAGTAACAGATATTTCATAATTAATCCTAGAGACATGTCCATCTCCAGCTAATAAACCAAGGAATTCAGCAAGATCGTTGTTTAATTTAGGAATTTTAATTTTTTGAGTTTTGTTTTTAACAGCA
>DATDUF010000018.1:0-3912 GCA_035290485.1 Candidatus Nanoarchaeia archaeon | reverse complement strand
AATCGAAAATTAGATGGCTTCTGGCTGGAATTTATGAACAGAATAGATACCATTAATGCTCGGGCTGAATCCGCCATCCCTGACCCAAAGAGAAAGCTTTATAAATAACCCCTAATAACATTACAAAATCAAGTCCGAGTTTACGCGCAGGGGATGAAGCAGCGACTTCATTCACGCACTGAAAACCAAGTTTTCATGTGCATAGGGCTAAAACATAGCATTAGCGTAAAATTCTGACTTCTATTATCATGAGCGAACAAAAACCAAATTTCAAACATATTGTACGGGTGGCCAACGTTGACGTTCAAGGTAGCAGACCTATCCGCATCGCGCTCACTGAAATTAAAGGCATCGGTATCAATCTAGCCGATATCGTCTGTATCACCGCAGGTATCGATAAAGTAGAAAAAGCCGGTAACCTTAACGAAGAACAAGTCAAAAAATTAAATCAAGTGGTAGAAAACCTTGCTTCTCACGGCCTTCCAACCTGGTTATTCAACCGCCGCAAAGATTACGATACTGGTGCAGATATACATCTTCTAACTGGAAACGTTTCCTTCTACCGCGAAAATGATATTAAACGCCTGAAGAAAATCAAATCCCTCAAAGGTATCCGACATGGTAAAGGATTGCCGGTCAGAGGTCAAAGAACTAAATCACACTTCAGAACTAACAAAGGTAAAGTTGTCGGCGTAGCTAAGAAGAAAGTAGCTCCTGCTACTGAAGGCGGTAAGAAAGATTCTGGCAAGAAAGACGCTAAGAAATAGGTAAAACATGGGAGATCCAAAACAATTTCGGAAAAAGTACAATACTCCAAGACATCCTTGGGTTAGAGCCAACATCGAAAGCGAAAAGATCGTTACCCGAGATTACGGCCTAGTTAAGAAAAAAGAAATTCACATTGCTAACTCTTTCATCAAAAAATACCGTGACATTGCTAAACGATTGATTGCTACTCGCACTATTCCTCAAGCTCAGAAAGAAAAAGAACAAATTCTAAACAAGCTCCAAGAACTGGGCTTGCTTCCTGCCGGAGCGGAACTGGAACAAATTCTAGGATTAGAATTAAAAGATGTTCTTTCCCGACGCTTACAAAGCGTAGTTTACCGCAAAGGATTAGCTCGATCTATGAAACAAGCTCGACAATTTATCACTCATCGCCATGTTATGGTTAATGATCAGGAAATTTCCTCTCCATCCTATTTAGTTACCTTAGTAGATGAAGGCGCAGTTGCTTTCAAACAAATGTCTGCTCTGGTTGATGTTGAACATCCTGAACGAGTTATTCTTACTAAAGGAGAAGCAAAAGCTCAAAAAGTAGAGACCGCAGCTGACGCTCCTAAAGATCATCCTAAAGAGGCAAAAGCAAAAAAATCTGAAACTGCAGAAGCCCCTCAAGGAAAAACTAGTGAGGCTCAATAATCATGAAAAAAGAAATGACTGCTCCAGCTCCACGAGAAGCTTATGTACCTAGACAGGACAACAAAACCCGCTGGGGAGTTGCACACATTTATTCATCTTACAACAACACTATCATTACTGTAACCGACATCACCTGCAGCGAAACCATCGCTCGAGCCAGTGGTGGTCAGATGGTTAAATCTGACCGTCTGGAAAGTTCCCCTACTGCAGCTATGGGATGTGCTAAAAAAGTTGCAGAAATCTGCCGAGAAAAAGGAATTAACGGCTTAGTAATTCGTGTACGAGCTAAGGGCGGACACAATGGACCAAAGAATCCCGGACCGGGAGCGCAACCAGCTATTCGTGCGCTAGCCAGAACCGGATTACGCATTGGGAAGATCGAAGAAGTTACTCCTGAACCGCACAACGGCTGCCGGATGAAAGGCGGAAGACGAGGACGAAGAGTATAAACATACTAATAAAACAAATCACAAAAATAAAAATCAACAAACCATGAAATGCGAAAAACTGAAAGAAGATAAGAAGAACAAGAAACTATCTTTCGTACTGAAAGCCAGTAATGAGGTATTCGCTAATACTATTCGCAGATTAATCATTGAAGAAGTACCTACTCTTGCCGTAGAAGAATTAGAAGTAAAAGATAATAATTCTGCTTTACATGACGAGATGCTAGCTCTACGCTTAGGCCTTGTTCCTATCAAAACTGATTTGAAAAGTTACCGACTTCCAAAAAATCAGGACGAAATTACGGAAAAAAGTGCTAGCTGCACCTTACAATTGAAATTAAAATCTAACAAGAAAGGCTATGTGTACGCGGGCGAAGCAGAAAGCGCTGACCCTAAATGCACTTTTGTCTTTGAAAAAATGCCCGTAGTAAAATTACTTTCCAAGCAAAAAGTCGATATTACTATGACTGCAGTCATGGGTCAGGGTAAAGAACATACCAAATGGACTCCTGGTCTAGCTCATTACAAGAAAGAACCAGTGGTAAAAGTTGGAAAAGTACAAGATCCTGAAGCCTTGGCAAAAATGTGCACTGATGGCGTCTTCAAAATCAAAGGAAATAACGTAGAGTTAGTAGAAGAAAAAGTATATGACAGTTATTTGCTGGAAGCGTATGCTGAAGCAGACAAAGGCATCACTGTAACCTATACTGACAACATCATATTTTACCTAGAAAGCTGGGGACAATTAAGCTGTAAAGAAATCCTGGTTACCAGCGCAGAAATATTATTAGAAAAAGTTGAGGAGATGGAAAAACTCATCTGAGTGTCCTGATAAAAAATGGTTAAACTAACTGGTCCAACAAACTATCAATTGAAAGAATTTCTCGTTCAGTTAGATGCACAACCGCATCAGAATCATTTCTGGAAAAGAATTGCAGAAGATTTGCGCCGACCTACTCGCGAACGCCGAACTGTTAACGTTTACAAAATTGAAAAATTCGCACAGGACGGAGAAACTATTGTTGTTCCGGGAAAAGTACTAAGTGTGGGTGATTTAACCAAGAAAGTAAATGTTGCTGCTCTCACCTTTTCCGAAGAAGCAAGAAGAAAAATTGAAAATGCGAAAGGTAAAACCTTGAGCTTACCAGAATTATTAAAAAGCAATCCTGAAGGAAAACAAGTCAGGATCTTAGGATAAATACTAAAATGAAAATTTACAACGGCGAAAACATGATCTTGGGACGATTAGCAGCTCGCGTAGCTAAAGATGCCCTGCTTGGTGAAGAAGTTAAAGTAATCAACTGTGAAAAAATCGTTATCAGTGGATCCAGAGAAGTAAATTTCGCTCGCGCCACTCAAAAACGCGGCCGCTACGGACATCCGCATCGCAGCCAGACGCACAGCCGCTTGCCTGACCGCTGGGTTAGAAGAACTATCAGAGGTATGTTGCCTTGGAAACAAGCACGAGGAAAGGAAGCTTTCAAAATGATCATGTGTTACATCGGAGCGCCTGCTGAATTCAGCGGAAAAGAACTTATCACTCTCAGTGATTCATCTATGAACAAACTGCCAAACTTAAAATACACTACTATTGGCGAAGTTTGCCGGCACGTAGGTGGGAAGGTAGAATAAAATGGCTGCTAGGAAAGATGTTATACATGCTCAGGGAAAACGCAAACTCGCGATAGCCAGAGCTACCTTGACTCCGGGAACCGGAAAAGTTACCGTGAATGGATTATATTTACACAATTATGGAACTGATTTATTACGAACCAGAATCAGCGAACCTTTAGTATTGGCTGGCGATGCTACCCAGAAACTTAACTTTGAAATCAGAGTGCAAGGCGGCGGCATTAACGGACAGGCAGATGCAGTACGCTTAGCTATTGCTCGTGCTTTAGTTGAACATCAGCCAAAATTAGAAAAAACATTTGACGATTATGACCGATTACTGTTAGTAGCAGACGTACGCAGAAAAGAAACTCGTAAACCAAACGATTCAAAAGCAAGAGCGGCTAGACAGAAATCATACAGATGAGGCTAC
>DATDUF010000017.1:0-2558 GCA_035290485.1 Candidatus Nanoarchaeia archaeon | reverse complement strand
TCAAGAAGCTACTAATGGTGGTCAAGGCCCATACCGGAAGGGAGTTGTTGGCGTTACAGATTATGATACAATGATTAAAATTTTGGATGAAAATAAGGACGCGCTTAGTCCAAAAAATGTATCCGGTCTTGCAGGGATTGTTCATGCTCACTTATCCACTAGAGGACAATAATTTTCTTAAGAATCAACCCAAAACCTTTTTAACTTACTCTTTTATTCTTTCTGCATGAACATTGCTACTTCACTCTCAGTATTACATCTGCTTCTCTTGCCAGTAGTAGTTTATTTTGTCTCTCAGGGAACAGCGCATTTTAATTTCTTAGCTATTATTATCTTATTACTTTCGGTGCTGATGGACATGACCGGGAAATTAGTTGAAAGTAATAAGATAACTGCTTCTTTTCTATATCCTTTCTCTGATAAAGTAGTGGTTTTAGCCCTTTTATTCGCCTTTGTGTTACAAGGAGTATTTTCGGGGATTATGTTTGGTATTTTTTTGCTACGCGATATTATCATCAGCATAATCAGAATCATCGCTTCCCGAGATGATGCGGTAATTCGAGGAGAGTTGTATGGTAAAACTATTACTATGCTCCAGTTTGTGTTGGTTTTTATGATCTTAGCTCGAAATATTTTCGTCCCTTTAGAAAATTCATTTCACTTAGTAATTTCTATCTTCACCGGAGCTATTGTAGTATTAGGAATAATTTCTATCCTTCACTATGGATATGTGTATGGAAACGCATTGCGGACACGTCGAAAACTAGGGAAAACGTTGGAAAAGGAGCCGATGGTAATTCTGGCTAACAAGAAGTCGGGAGGCTACCAGGATAGATATAGGCGTTATCTGCTAGGAGTTTTTGCTAAAAGACGCCACGCTCCTATCTATTATTTGTCAGGAAAAGATCTTTTTTCTGGTATTGAAAAGAATATCAAAAAAGTTAGTAACGTCATTATTGCTGGTGGAGATGGAACCTTTGAAGCAGCATTGAATTACAAGCCTTTGCAAAATAAAAATGTGGGTTTCTTTCCCTTGGGAGCAGGAAATGCATTTTATTCTTTTTTTTATCGGGGCAAGAGATTTGAGTATCTACGCTCCCGGTTTAAGTTCAGGGAAGTGTCTTTAGATGTCCTGCAGTTGGAATGGGAAGGAGGCAAGCGTGAAACCTTGTTTTTGAGCGCGGGGGTAGACGGAGAAGTTGTTCATGCTATTACTCGTAAAAAAAAGCATTCTTTTCCAGATTATTTTTCTGCCGGAGCGAAGGTTGCTTTTGGAAAGAAAGTGCAATATGATTTAACCTGTAACGTTGATGGTAAGAGCTATCGCTGGAATAATTGTATTAATCTTATCTTGGGAAAAGTGCCTTATATTGGGTTTGGGATGCGTTCTTTATTAGGAAATATTCAGGAAAGTGATGGCGTTGTATGGGGCATGGCTTGCGTCAATACCCATTCTCCCTTTTTTAACAAGGCCTTACGATTATGGGCTATTTTTCTGACTCAAATGGGGCTGGCTAAAGCACCTTTGATTTTATTGAAAGGTACAGAATTTGTGGTGAGAGGTAAAGAGCCGTTTCCGGTACAAGCAGGTGGAGAGTTTGTAGGTTACACTACCTGGATCAAAGTGAAAGTGAAGAGAAAGCAGAAAGTGCTGATGATCTAATTATAGAAATAAAAAAAAATAAAAATGTATGCTTAATTATACGATATATCCCTCATTTTTAAATAATTCTTTCTCTTACCTATAATATGCTTCTACGGGCAGCGGTAGAGTATGCGGCAGCAAAAATTTATGCTCCAGTATTTGAAGTTATAGCCCACAAGTATATTTTGCATGGCTTAGGGAAAAATAAAGATAGTGAGTGGAGTTTTCATTGGCATGGACATCATAAAACGGTTAGAAAAGATGGTATGCTTGATGAGGATTATTTTGGTCCAATTTTGGCAAATAGTTCAGCACAAAAAGAGATTAAGGCATTAGCCGGCGTAACGCTACTTCATTTCTTGTTATTGGTACCTTTTTTTCCAGTTTTTGCGGTAACTACAACTGCACATGCTATAGAGTACTATGTTAAACATTACAAATGCCACACTGACGTGAAATATGCGTTTGATCACTTGCCGCATCATGTCAAACATCATCTAGTTGATCAGAATGCTAATTGGGGAGTTACCTCTGATATAGTTGATAGAATAATAGGTACCGCCACCGAAGTTGATGATGAAGAATGGGCGAGATTGAGGAAATTTTATACCCAGAGAGCTGTCAAGGCACGCCCAAGAATTGAAGCAGCTGCGGCTGAGCGAAAAGAGGAGTATCAACAAAAATTGAAAGACTCTTTAGAGCAGCTGGCGGAAAGGATGTATTCCTTTTTAGGAAGGAAATAAATGAAAATCACAAAAACTCGGAGCATACTCCTGAAAAATTTATCTTGGCTGATTTTCAAATATTCCTCGCCGGTCTTTCTTAGCAGTATAAGTATATGGCTCGGAATAAATTTATAAAATAGAAGCTGATTTTAGGTATGTTATGGCGGCCATCGTATAGACCGATAAAT
>DATDUF010000016.1:0-12514 GCA_035290485.1 Candidatus Nanoarchaeia archaeon | reverse complement strand
TGCGAGGTTAACAGAATTCACAAACCTTTCCTTTTTTCATTACCTTACCTTTTTTAGAACCTGCTTTCTTTACTTTCTTGGCTGCTTTCTTCTTAGCCATACGATCACCTCAATCCTGATGAGAAGGTAATTCAGATTTATAAAACTGTTTATAGGCCATCACAGATAGAATCAAGGAAGTTGCCACTAAGACATGAACTACTGTACAGAAAGGGCAGATGGTGCCAAGAAGATATTCTATATAGACGAAATAGAATACCAACAAAATACCGAGAACATTCCACCCTAATAATTTTGATATTGCCTTTTTGTCCTGCCTTGATTTCCAGGAAAATATCCCAAGGATCAAGAACCATAAAACGCCATACATAGCTACAGGTATTCCAAAGATAGTAGAATACATTCCAGAATTAACCACGGTACAAGAAACTGAAGCAGTAATGTCGCAGATTCCGCCTTGCAGATGAGGATAGTAATGATTGTATACCAAGTAGATTGAAACGGCCAGACCAAGTATGCTTAGGGTTAGTAAACAGATAAGGAAGTTTTTTTTTTGCATATTTATTTTGAGATTCGATATTTAATAAAACTTTTCACAAATATTATAAAGAAATAAATTAATCCTTACAAATAAAAAGAGGTTGATTTACATGGCTACAGTCAAAATATATACTACTCCTACCTGTCCTTGGTGTCATAAAGCAAAAGAATGGATGAAGGAGAAAAAGATTTCTTTTACTAATTATGATGTTGTTAAGGACGAGAAAGCGAGAAAAAAGATGATGGAAATTTCCGGGCAGATGGGCGTTCCGGTCTTGGAGATTGGAAAGGAAGTAATTGTCGGCTTTGATCCCAAGGCGATCGAAAAAGCGCTAAAGAAGAAAAAATAATTACTCTTTTTTGGCGTAATAGCGGACTACAGTTGAATGCCGATATTGACATCTTCTTCTAAATTCCAGTTCTTCAGTCATATCCAGGACGCGGTAACCTACGACATCGTCAAGGGAAAAGCCTTGCTGCTGCAGCATTTTTGCACCGATATTATAAATTAAAGAAGGATCATTATCAGAAACCATAAAAGGCATGCCCAAGGGCTGATATTGCTGGGATTCTTTTCGAGAGATTTCTGGAACAGATATGATCTTTGCGCCTAATCCTTCGGCTACTTTAGCATGATCTATTTTTGGAAATGTATTTCCACACACTTTTATTTTTCTGCTAACCATTTTGTACCTAAAGTTATTATTCTATTTAAAATTAATGAATTTTTAATCTCCGGTATCTCGAACCTATTTACAAGGAAAAATAGTTAAATGATTCTTTGATTTGTTTTGATTATGAAAAAATATGATGTAGCGATCATCGGCGCAGGAATAACCGGCACTTCCCTCTTGTACGTGCTCAGCAAATATACCAATATCAAAAATCTAGTTCTGTTAGAAAAATATCCAACTATTGCCGCAGTCAATACACAAAAAGATAATAACAGCCAAACCTTGCATTTTGGAGACATTGAAACTAATTATTCTTTGGAAAAAGCAGCTAAAGTAAAAGAAGCGGCAGAGATGACGGCTAAATATCTGGAAACGGTCGGTAAACACGAAGGACTGCACACTAAAACCCATAAGATGGTCTTAGCGGTTGGGGAAGAGGAAGTCCAAGAGCTCGAAAAGCGCTATGAAGAATTCAAGAATCTATTTCCCAAGCTGCAGAAGATCAGCAAAGAAGAGATTGGTCAGCTGGAGCCGAAGGTGGTAGAAGGAAGAAACCCAGAAGAAAAATTGTTAGCCTTATCTACCGAAGATGGTTATGCCGTAGATTATGGGAAACTTTCAGAATCATTTGTGAAGCATGCTCAAGAGAGTGACAAGGTCGTGGATGTGTTTCTACATCAGAAAATAAAAGAAATTCAAAAGAATAAAAAAAGTTACAAGATCATTGCGCAAGGCAAGAAAGTGGAAGCGTCAGTAGTAATTGTGTGTGCCGGCTCGCACAGCCTTATTTTCGCCCAGAAAATGGGCTACGGAAAAGAATTGGGATTGCTTCCCGTCGCAGGAAGTTTTTATTGCGCCAAGAAAATGCTCAACGGAAAAGTGTATACTATGCAATTGAAAAAATTGCCTTTTGCCGCTATCCATGGAGATCCTGACGTAAAACATCCGGGAGAGACCAGATTCGGGCCGACTGCGAAAGTTCTCCCCTTGTTGGAGCGGCATCATTATAGAACTATTCCCGATTTCATACGAACATCCGTATTTACCGTTGATGGAGTCTTAAGTTTATTGAAAATTATTTCCGATAAAACTTATTTTCGATTCATCTTGAAAAATTTCAGTTATGATATTCCTTTTTTTGGTAAAAGAATTTTTCTAAAAGATGTGCAGAAAATTGTTCCTTCCGCCCAAGCGAAAGACATTCGGCTGGGGAAGGGCATTGGCGGCATTAGGCCTCAGATAGTGGATACTAAAACAAAAGCAATGAACATGGGTGAAGCCAAAATAGTTGGCGATGATATTATTTTCAACATCACTCCTTCCCCTGGAGCTTCAGTCTGCCTGAAAAATGCGGAGAATGATGCTCGAAAAGTAGTAGAATTCTTGGGCAAGAGATTCAAATTAGATGAGCATAAGCTGCAGGAAGATTTGAAAAATACTGTTTCTAATTTTCACAATTAAAAACAGTAATTTCTTGGTGTTTAACAACTTAGGCCTTAAATACTATAGAGTGAAAATAAGAAAAATTCCGGGGGGAATTTATAATTTAGGGGACAATTTCCTAATTATGGCCATGACAAAACTAGAAAAAAAAGCACAACAAATCTTATCCCAAGCAGGTATAACTATCAACGGAAATAAGCCTTGGGATATACGAGTTCATACTCCAGAATTTTATAAGCAGGTGATGGCCCAAGGTTCTTTAGGTTTAGGAGAAGCGTACCTGGACGGCTGGTGGGATTCACCACGACTGGATCAGGTTTTTACGCGACTTTTACAATCACAGATCGATAAAAAAGTAGCTAAATGGCGTCTTATGATCCCTTATCTTAAGGCCAATCTTTCTAATCTGCAAAATAAAACTAAAGCCAGGATAGTGGGAGAGAAACATTATGATATCGGCAATGATCTGTATGCAGCCATGCTGGACAAGCGGATGGTTTATACTTGCGGTTACTGGAAAAATGCAAAAACTTTAGACGAAGCCCAGGAAGCAAAATTAGATCTAGTCTGTAGAAAATTAGGTTTACGGAAAGGACAGAAAGTGTTGGATATCGGCTGCGGCTGGGGAAGCTTCGCTAAGTATGCTGCGGAAAAATACAAAGTTAAAGTGGTGGGCATTACCATCTCTAAAGAACAGGTTGCTTTAGCCCGAGAACGATGCAAAGGCTTGCCGGTGGAAATACGATTACAAGATTACCGCGAAGTCAATGAAAAATTCGATCATATTGTTTCTTTGGGAATGTTTGAACATGTGGGATATAAAAATTATCGAACCTATATGAAAAAAGTGCGGCAATGCCTGAAAGATGATGGTCTTTTCTTGCTGCACACTATCGGCGGAAATCGCTCGGTGCGCATGACTGATGCCTGGATTGGCAAATATATTTTTCCCAATTCCATGCTTCCTTCGATCAAACAGATCGGAGAGTCTATTGAGAATATTTTGGTGATGGAAGACTGGCACAATTTTGGCGCAGATTATGATAAGACGTTGATGGCCTGGTTTAACAATTTCAATAAGAATTGGCTCAAGCTGAAGGTAAAATATAGTGAACGCTTTTACAGGATGTGGAAATATTATTTGTTAAGCTGCGCCGGAAGTTTTAGATCGCGTAGAAATCAACTATGGCAGATTGTCTTGTCCAAGAACGGAGTGGAAGGCGGATATCAGTCGATACGGTAAAAGCTTGATGGTGTACGATATATTTAATAAGGATAATTTCTTCCTTCTTTTATGAAAAAGATGTTGGCATCCTTAGCAAGCTTGATAACCCTTTCTCTGTTTATTTTTTCCTGTTCACCGCAAATTCCAGAAGTCGTTGAAGAAGCTCCCCAGCAAATTGAGGATATGGTTCAGCCAGAAGTTACTGCAGAAACTGTTCCGATTCCAGCAACAGAAACTCCGAAAGAGGAAGTAAAAGAAGAAACGAAACCAGCTGAGTATTCAATCATCCAGCCAAAACTAAAGTACGAAGGCGCCTACAACGGTCCTTTATACGGTACTTCAGAGCAAGTAGGATCTGCTTCCATGAATACGTATTTTGAGCTTCTTGACAAGAATGGCATCAATTTTTTTATTGGCATGTTCGGCATTGAAGGAGAACCTTCGACTGAAACCCTCACCAGCGATACCGGATTAGGCGAGGTTATCGATGCTGCACAAAAACATCCTCATAGGGTAATTCCTTTTTTCAATCCAGGGATCGGCGGAGAGGAGGTTGAGAAATACCTTGGAGATGAATTAACTGGGATGTATGCTAAAACATTAGCTGCATCGAAAAGAATAGTAGGGAATGACTTTATCCGCGGTTTTGGAGAAGTTGAAACTCAAGAATGGGCCGCTCGGCATAACGATGCCAGGGTATTACAACTTATCAATCTTGCACAGAAAAATGATATCAACTTTATGTTCCATCCGGTTGCTAGTAAAATAGATGATGTGGAAAAAATTATTGAAGCATACCCAGATACGGCTTTTTTAATACATATGTATCGGGAAGATCTAGATGATAGTAAGACTCAATTAATCAAGTTGTTGCAGGAACACGACAATCTGTATTTCAGCATGGATGCTGCACATATCCTTTTTGTCAATGGAAACGACATAATCTATACTTATGACAGCACCAACAAAAAATCATCTATCGACGAATTTGTTTCTACTTATGAAAGCAAAGAAAAACAGACTATCGATAACGCAATCAGGGCTTACAAACCGCTGGTTGATGCTGTTCCTGATAAAGTGATGTGGGGAACAGAAATAGGGCCGGAATACGCTTTTGATCCGCAAGTCTTTGATCGAGCGGTTAAAATTTCACGGTTTGTGATTGCTGGATTTAATTCAGAGCATCAAGAGGCAGTCGGATACAAAAACGCTTTAAGAGTCTTTGGACAAGGCGTGGTGGCGGATGCTAATATTAAAGTTCTTAATACTGGATCCTGGCCGGATTGTACTACTGCTCAGATGAATGGTTGTGATGATTCGTGCGGCAATCCCGATACAGATGGATTGACAGCAGAACAAGAAGCATGCTACAAAAGCTGTCTTAATAAGATACAATGTAAAGAAGTTGTAGAGATGGATGTAGGATAATTAAATGAATGTGGATGAAGATATTTTACAAGAAAATGTATATTAACTTAAAAGTTATCTTTAAATTGAGGTGAAAAAAATGGATGCAAAAATATTAGGCTGGATACAGATTATTGGCGGAGCATTGGCGTTGCTGTCAGCAGGCAGAGTAGGATATACCGGCATGATGGGAATGATGGGCTATTACGGCGGCTATAACATGATGAATGTAGGTGGAGGTTTAGGTGTGAGTATTTTAGCGATTCTATTTATCGTTACTGGAATTCATTATGTGACGAAAACATAATCAAACAAAAAGAGGTAATTGGGATGAAACAAAACTTGGGAAAATTAGATAGAATACTTCGTTTTGCCCTGGCTTTCTGGTGGCTTGGCCCTTGGGCTCCGCTGTACAGCATGATGTGGTTAAACGGGGTTATTTTTGTAGTAGGCTGGATTGCCTTGCTGGAAAGCTTTTTTGGATGGTGCTGGTTACATCATTTGCTAAAGATAAATAACAAGAATCAGTAATTTTTATTCTTTTTTCTTATATCTTACATTATTTACTTTGTTAACTACTCTTCTGTACTCCACAATCAATTTAAAAAGAAACTGATTTATGAGTAACAGGTGTTGAAGATGGAACAAAGAGAAATAAGGATTAATGGGATAAAAGTTATAGTGAATGTTCCAGATAGTTTACTGGAAGAGTAAGTTATTTATTCTTTGGTTTTATTAGTTCTTCGGGCTTAAAGACTTTCTCGTAATAGCTCTTTTTCTCATCGTGCTGAGAATAGTTACCGCGAAGCTTCTTATCATGAGTGCAAAGAGGAATATCTAATGATTTTGCAACTGATAAATGAAGTGCGTCTTTCAAATCTAAGTTTGAACACATTACTTCTTCAAGCATTGCTGCGGTTAAAGAGACATGATCATGCGTATTAGCAATTTCAAGAATCCTATGATGATGTAGAACGGAATTGTAAATTTTTCTTGCTTTATCAATAGATAAGCTTTTTTCGCGATTTAAGCGTTGAATTACTTCCATCCTTGTTAATACGGAAGAGACTAAATTGTAACCACCCTCATTGAGTTTAGTTAGAGTTCCACCGGTTTTAATTTTACTTTTCCAATCTTCTTTTTTGATAAAATTAAGAGATTCACTATAAATAAGATTTGCGTTAAGGTATAGCGGGTTACTAAGATTGCCTAACCCTCTTTTAAGCCGCCTAGAAGTCATTAAATAGCACGGAAAAGTCTTATTTATATTTACTTAGATTCTTTGAAAACTAAGTTCAAAAATATCTTTCGAAACAGAACTTAAGCTCTGGTTAATTCATATCCTTCTTTAGTATCGCCGATAACGTAACCTAATTCTTTGATTTTTTCTCGTAATTCATCTGCTTTCTTCCAATCTTTATTGTGGCGTGCTTGCAGGCGTTGTTCTGCTAATTTTTTTACTTCAGCAGGAACTTTGGTTTTTTCTTTTTTGAGTTTGCTGAGGTTTAAACCAAGAATTTTATCGAACTGTAACAACAAAGAGTATTTGTCTTTGTCAGTTAATGATTCTTCCTTAAGCACTTCCCACAGCAATGCTAATGCTTTCGAAGTATTAAGATCGTCATTAATATCATCAGCAAATATTTGTATATGTCTCTTTTGTTTTGCTGGTGAAGCAGTTCCCGTTTTCTTTAATTCCAAGAATTTTTCATTCAATCTTTTTCTGGCTGCTTTTGCTCCTTCCAAGGCTTCATAACTGAACATCAGGGGCTTGCGATAGTGTGTTCCTAAGCAGAAATATCTGTAATCGAGAGGATCGATTCCTTTTTCTATCAGGGTTGAAAGAGTAATGAAATTCTCGCCAGATTTAGCCATTTTCTCTCCCTGTAAAACCAGGAATTCGCCATGCAGCCAGTATTTAACCCAAGGTTTCTTGCCGTTGGCAGCTTCTGACTGGGCGATTTCATTAGTGTGATGTACGGGTATGTGATCTATTCCGCCGCAGTGGATATCGAATTGCTTTCCCAAATACTTGGTAGCCATAGCTGAACATTCAATGTGCCAGCCGGGATATCCCCGGCCAAAAGGAGAATCCCATTTCATTTCCTGTTCCTGAAATTTTGATTTGGTAAACCATAAGACAAAGTCATGAGGATTTTTCTTGTTAGGATCGCGTTCTACTCGAGCTTGTGAATCTGCGTCAAGGTCTAGATTTGCTAACTTGCCGTAATCAGATACTTTAGAAGTATCAAAATAAACATTCCCGCCTTTGAAATAAGTATAGCCTTTCTTTTCCAGCGTTTTGATCATGCCAATCTGTTCTTTGATGTGATCGGTAGCTTTGCAGAGTTTGTTAGCCGGAAGCAGATTCATTTTCTTTATATCGTTTTGAAATGCTTTGGTGTAAAAATCAGCCACCTGCCAGACAGTTTTGTTTTCTCTTCGAGCGCCCTTGAGCATCTTATCTTCGCCTTGATCGGCATCAGAAGTTAGATGGCCGACATCAGTGATGTTCATGACCTGCTTTACCTTGAATCCGTTGAATTGGAGAGTACGTCTTAGAATGTCTTCGAATAAGAAAGAACGAAGATTACCGATGTGCATGTAATTGTACACAGTCGGCCCACAAGCATACATACCTACCGTGTCTTTTAATGGAACGAATTTCTCTTTAGTTCTGGTTAAAGTGTTGAATAGAGTTAGGGACATGTCGCTGATGAAGAGGAAGGGGTTTATAAAAGTTTATTACGAAAGATTTATTAAATTCTTATGGTTTAAATCGCCCACGACGGGATTCGAACCCGTAAGTCTTGGCAGACAAAAGGTTGTCTTACCTTCCCTTGAGTTCAGGTCAAGGGATTTTAAGACCTCCGCAATAACCAAGTTATGCGACGTGGGCTTATTCTTTTTGTTTTTTGAATTGTTTATATATTCTATCCGGAGTTGTCCAGTGCGGGAGTGGGTAGGTCGAAACCAGTTAAAAGAACGAAATTTTTGAGAATTATTGGTTAATGGAGTTGTCCAGTGGGGTGTCGATAGAATTTTTAAATTTCTCCGGGTTGCTTATCAGCCGAATTCCAATAGACTTCTCCTTCTGTTCCAGAAGTACATGAACCAGCACCAAGACCATAATCCTTAGTGTGAGCTCCTAAAAAGGTACAAACCCCATAGTAACACCCGACAGCACCTGCTACATGCTCATCATAAAGTAAATTATAACGGTGACCCCTACTTTCCATCCAATTATCAACTTGTTCCTTAACATTAATAGTTAGGCTGTAGGACATATCACCATAATTATAACCTTCGTATACAGCACCAATGTTTTCGGCCAATGTATATTGATTTAAACCATAATCTGCTTTCATAGTGTTAGCACAAGATCCTTCTGGTGTTTTGTGATCAAAATAATTTCTTTCATACATATCTTTGCTTCTAGCGACAGCAAGATCATAGATATTATCATTCCAATCAATTGTTTTTTTTCCGTTTTTCTTTCGGAGATTATTGATATAAGCAAATGCCTCTTTGCTTTCAGATTTTCTTTTGGGAGGAGTTGTTAATATATTTTGGATAGTAGATGCCTCTGATTGATCTAAATCTTCCACATTTAGTTGAGAAGATGCCTTATCTGAAAGTTCTTGGAGAGAAAAAGAAAATGGTGAAAATTTTTCAAAATCAGTTTCTTCATAAGCCTGAACAACTGGATCAAATAAACTAATTCTATTTTGATAAGCAAATAACGACAAGATTAAAAGACTTAAAGCTAAAGTGTATTTAATCCATTTCTTTTGTATTCTAATTAAGTATCGAATATTTTTATATAATCTAATAAAATATTTAGTAACGAAAAATGCCCCAAGAAGAAATAAACAAGAACCTAATCTCAAAAATAAAATAGATATCTCATTTAATTTTCCTAAGTTAACATAAACTATGCTCATCAAAATACCGATAACTAAGATGATAAACACGTTTTTAATTAATGGTTTAGGGTTAAAAGAATCCCTATGTTGATCTTTGAAAAATTTCCAAATTTTGTATTTTGTATATCTTCCCCATTTTTTAGCCTTAAGATGAAATGGAAGTTCATATTCTTTGAAATATTTTGGTTGGCTAGGTAGTTGATATTCCTTTTTAGAATGAAAATAGTGATTACTCTTTCTTTTAGCCCTCCATTCGCGCAAAGCAGCTTTAAATTCCCTGGTTGATTCAGTATCTTGAGATTCGATTCTCTTTAAATCTTCTTTGGCATAATGAAATTCCTTATTTCCTCCTGTGTTTGCTATTTCTCTACTCATAGTAAAAGAACCTTAAACAATCATATAAACTTAACTCTACTCATACCTCAAAGCATCCACTGGTTTTAACTTCGATGCTTGATAGGCTGGTAAGATTCCAGACAAGACTCCTACCACAAAAGCAAACACTAATCCTAACAACAACACACCGATTTCAATCTTAATAATAAGCAAAAATCCTGCTTGTTTTGAAAATAAGCCGACTGCAAGGGCGATTCCTGTTCCAAGCAGCGTTCCAAACACGCCTCCTACCAATCCAATCATACCTGCTTCCATCAAGAAGATCTGCAAGACATCTCCATTCCGTGCGCCAATGGATTTCATAATTCCTATTTCTTTAGTTCTTTCTAGCACGGAAGTATACATGGAGTTCATAATTCCAATTGCGCCAACTAAGAGAGAGATTGCCGCAATGCCAACTAATACTATCTGCATCACTCCTAAGACTTGATTGATCTGTTCCAGAATTTGAGTCGCGGTAACCACTTCAAAATTAGTATCTCCACGTTTACGTTCTAATTCTTTCTCAATTTTTTCCTGCATGGCTGGGATCTCTGTACCAGACTTGACTTGGACAATAATCATATCCACTTTATCCGGTTCGCCAAAAACCTCTCGAGCCGCTTCTAAAGGAATACTGATCTGGCTGTCATCCTGAGCATTGCCTATTTCTTCAATTACCCCAATCACTTTGAAATTAATCTTGTTAATTTCAATTTTATTTCCCACCCCAACCTCTTTGGAAAACATCTTCTCCGCTACTCTGGAACCGATAACGGCCACATATTTTTCATCTTCTTGGATGAATCTTCCGTCAGTAGCCTTTATTCCGCCGTCAGCATAGAATTTCTCATATTGTTCCGCTGGCAAGCCGCCGATCAAGGTAAATCCAGTTTCCTCTTTGTACTTGGCTTCGGCGCTGCGGAAGATTCCTGGCGCTACATACTCGATGCCTGAAATTTTCTCAATGGTTTCTACATCTTTGGTAGTCAGGCCATTGGATTGTGTTCCCGGCCCTTGGAATCCTTTTCCGGAAACAAAAACTCTATTTGCGCCAAAGGTTTCAAACTGCTCTTGGATTGTTCCTTCCAAGCTTCTGGACATAGTAATGAGCGAGATTATCGCGGCAACACCTATAATAATACCTATGACGGTCAGCCAGGAACGCAGCTTACGATGGCGGATGCTATTTACAGCTAAGACAAAGTAATCAAAGCGCATTTTTCTTCTTCTTTTTCCTTCTGAAGTAGATGAATACCAAGACTACAACTACCAGTACGCCCAGAATGGGATAGAGCATGCTTTTCGGCGGCACTAAACCTAGCTGTTTAGCTTCATCTTCAGTGTAGACTGGAATCTTTATCAGTTTTGATTCTTTGAACAAGTTATTGGCATCATCACGATATTCCACATTCACAGACAGAATAGGATCCTTAGCTTTGGGAATGATGGTAAAATCTTCCGTTTCAAAGTCACCCATATCTACTTCGCCGATGTACAATACATTAGGAGAAGTAATATCATAAAGAGGACTTTCCTGCAAAGTTATTTTCAGATTCTTTACTTGTGCTAAGCCATCGTTGACAAACTTCAGGGTCACTTTGCCATGATCGTTTATTTTTACTACTTCTGACTTATCTAAGAGTAAATCTAAGTGAGCAGTAGCTGCTACTTCGATGCTGATCAGGGAAGTCTTGCTTGCTCCATCAGCACTTATCACTACTGGAATCTTATAGACGGAAGGTTTGGCATCCGGCAAGGCTTTGACTTTGAAATTAACTTTTTCCGTGTCATCATGTTTTATTTTTTCAATAATTTTTTCGTTGGAAGATTCAACGGGAACAAATGGTACCTGACTTAAGTCCATGGTTACCAGAACATTTTCCACAGTGACGTCGCCGACATTTTCCAAGGTCAGATCGATACTAGTTTGGCCGCCTGGAACAACTTTCTGCGGGTAGAGCGAAAAAGAATTTACTGCTACCTGCGCCTGTACCAAGGGAAGCACCATTATTGCCAGAAGCAAAATGGATAATAATTTAGTTACTGTTTTCATTTCTTTTTCCTCCTAATAGATGAATTTGAATTCTTATTTTCTTTAAGTTCTTCCACGATAATTCCGTCTTTAAGTCTGATTACTTTATTTGCTAATTTAGTTAAATCAGGATTGTGAGTTACTAAGATAATGGTTTTACCTTGCTGGTTTAAGTCTTGGAGCATTTTCATGATCTCGTCACCAGTTTTAGTATCAAGATTTCCAGTCGGTTCGTCAGCTAGGATAATTTCCGGATCGTTGACTAAAGCTCTGGCGATAGCTACCCGTTGACGCTGACCACCGGACAATTGATTTGGAAGATGATACATTCGGTTCGCTAATCCAACCTGTTCCAGCAGCTGTTGCGCTTTGGTTGTTCTAACTTTCCTGGAAGCGCCTTGGAACATCATCGGTAAAGCCACGTTATCTAGCGCATGTAAACTAGGAATGAGGTTGAAAGTTTGGAAGATGAATCCAATTTGCTTGCCGCGCACTTGGGCTAGGTCGCTTTCCGATAAATCTTGAATATTATGTTTACCCAGGAAAATATTGCCTTTGCTGGCAGTATCTAAACATCCCACTAAATTCATAGCGGTACTCTTACCTGAACCGCTGGGGCCGATTAAAGCGACAAAATCGCCTTGGTTGATATCCAAAGAGATGCCATTAATGGCCGGAACCTCTCCGCCTTCCAGGCGATAAATTTTGTGCACGTTTTCAAGTTTGATTAAAGAAGACATTCTGGAGATAAGTTATGAAGATTCTTTATAAACTTTTGCCGAAGGAGTATTTTGGAGTAGTGACAGGATTTATTAGACATAAGATTTAAAAATAAACCGCAATATTCTCAAAATTATGGTAGAACTCTTATATGTAGAAGATGATGAAG
>DATDUF010000015.1:0-8807 GCA_035290485.1 Candidatus Nanoarchaeia archaeon | reverse complement strand
AAAAAAAAAAAAAAAAAAAAAAAAAAAAAAAAGAAATGAAAAACCGTGCATAGATAGTAGAACGATTAGTAGCAGCGAGCTGAACACGTCGTTGCCTTCGTGCTTACACACCTGCTCTATCAACCCCCTGTTTTAGAGGAGTTCTATAATGTCTCTTTTCAAGGATGGCTTCGTGCTTAGATGCTTTCAGCACTTATCCATATAACGCGTAGCTGCTCGGCGTACCTTGTCAGATAGCCGATTGACCAGAGGCGTCGAAAGCCAGTTCCTCTCGTACTATGGCTTCCTTCCTTTCAGACATCAGCATCTCCAGTAGATATCAAACAAACTGCCTCACAGCGTTCTGAACCCAGCTCACGATCCCTTTTAATCGGTGAACACCCGCACCCTTGGTCGCATACAGACTGCTCAAAAGGCAGTAATGTATTGTCATCGCAGTATTCTGCACGACCAGGATAGGAAGAGCCGACATCGATGTAGCAAGCCGCGCCGTCGATAAACTCTTAGCTTAAAGCTAAAATGAGCTCTCAGGCGCGACGACTCTGTTATCCCCGGAGTAACTTTTCGGTCAGCCCTAAGCCCCATTAAGGAGCTATAGGGGTTCGCTAAACCAGACTTTCGTCTTTGGATTCATTCTTATCATGAATTCAATCAGGCTTGCTTTTGCTTTTGCACTCTACTCTCGATTTCTGACCGAGATGAGCAAACCTTTGGGCCCTGCTGATCTAAAGTCAAAACCATAAAATTATCTTCTATGATTTTTGTATCTTTTCAGCAGGGTGCCACCCCAGCCAAACTGTCCGCCTATAGATGTCCTCTTTGCAGAGTTAGCAACGCAAGTTCTAATTAGTGGTGTTTCATCGGCGTCTATTCCTTAGCCGAAACTAAAGACTTAGCAACTCCCACCTACGCTACGCACCAAAACTCACGTCGCAACTACAAGTTACAGTAAAGTTTCACGGGGTCTTCGCTTCCCACTGGAGATCTCTGGCCTTTGCACCAGAATAGAATATTCGGAGGATTCCAACTAGGGACAGTGGATATCTCGTTACACCATTCATGCAAGTCGTCAATCAAACGACAAGGTATTACGCTCACATCTGTTGCTTTCCTTTTCAGGTATTGACCATCCTTTGATGGCGGGCATACATTTCTGTATACCTCCTTACATCGCTGTAAGGGTCGGACTATATCTTCACATATGTGTCTGGCGTATAGTCTCTGAGGATTCTAGATACTTTAATGATGGTTTACGATTCATTTCTGATATGAGTTTTGCTATATTGTCAAGACCTTCCTTGGTAAGATGTTCTTTATTATTCATCTTTTGAATAATTAATGAAAAAATCTCAAAGTCTTTTCTTTTAGAAGTATTTAACTTATACTTCTGAAAAAAAAATCACTATTCTATTGAGATTTTCCATCCCTCTTACTCTGAATTCTTTTCTTGCTCCATGATGATCTTTTCTGTTAATTTTAACATTGCCAAAACCAAAATAATTTTTGATTTTGTATAAGACCGATTCATCTTTTTCATGTTGAACAATTCTGAATTCAGGAAGTACTTGCCATCCTAAGCTCATTTCAGGAATCTTGTTAATGGAAATATGAAAACATCCTTCTCCATCAACAAAACCAACAATCCAATTTGCATCTAGCCTTTCCTGCTGGTTGTCTGCACCTGTCACTTTTTCACCTTTTATTTTTGATAAGCTTTTGTTTTTCATGAATATAAATTTTATGGAAAAACCAAAAACTGTCAAATTGATAAAAGGTAGTGCAGGATACTCAGATATTCCAGCATATAGCCAAATTTTACTAAGGCAACTTTTTACCTTAAGAGAGTTATAGTTACTCCCGCCGTTTACCAGCTCTTAGCTCCCTTTTCCTGCGGAAAAGCTCTGTTTTTGATTGAACTTTTCCTAAAAGTTCACTTGGAAAGGAGTTTGAAGTACTGGCACTGGGCAGATGTCACCAACTATACAAGCCTTTACAGGTTAGCAGTTAGTTAAGTTTTTGTTAAACAGTCGGACATCCTTTGTCATTGCACCCTGCAATCGCAGCATAAACTACAAAAGCAGGGACCCCTTATGCCGAAGGCACGGGGCTAATTTGCCGAGTTCCCTTAATTGGATTATATCCTTCACACCTTGGGCTTCTCACCCAGGGGCACCAGTGCTGGTTCTTGGTACGGTTGCTTATGATTTTTACCTGTTTATTTTTCATGGATTCTAGGAATCAGCCAAATGCTTCATACAAAGCACTCATCTCAATTTGGTCAAATTCTCATCATTACGATTCTCCTTTGACCTGTATTGATTGACATAGTTGATCATGTGTTGGCTTATCCAAAAATGTCATAAACAAGTCTTATGTTGCCATGCATACATAAGCAGTAAAGGAAATATTAACCTTTTTCCCTTTCCTATTGCTCAATTTATGAGCTTAGTTAGGACCGACTTACCCTTGACTAAACTATATTGTCAAGGAACCCTTGCCCTTTCGGTGGCAGAGATTCTCACTCTGCTACGATCTTACTATTACCAGGATTTTCATTTCTATCAGGTCCATATCTTCTTACGAAAATACTTCTGTCCTAATAGAACGCCTGCCTACCATCTTTCGATCTGTAGTATCGGCAATCAACTTAGTCCCGTTAATTTTCAAGACCCATAACCTTGACAAGTAAGTTGTTACACACTTTTTAAAGGATGGCTGCTTCTAAGCCAACCTCCTTGCTGTCTTAGGCTATGGATGCTTTTCACCCGTTCACACTTAGTTGATATTTGGGGGCCTTAACTACAGTCTGGGTTGTTCCCCTTTAGCAACACAGGCTTACCCCGCATTGCCGTTTCCTAAAATCTACGACGTTAGAGAATTTAGAGTTGGACAGAGGACCGATCCCTTTCGAGACCTAAATCCTCGATCCGTAGCTTTACCTCTCTAACTATCTCCTTTAGGACTTGACTGCAGCCAATTTCGGCAGGAACCAGCTATCACCGAGCTCGATTGGCTTTTCACCCCTAGTCGCAAGTTAGAAGAGCACTTGCCCATAGAACCTCTGCAGGCCTCCACAAAGTTTAACCTTTGCTTCACCTTACCCACGACTAGATCGCCCGGTTTCGGGTCATATCCAAGTGATTTAAGGCATTTTCATACCTCGCCCCTCGCAAGCTGCAGGCTATTGGTTTCCCTTTGATTTCCATCTTACCACTTAGATAAACTCCCTGGCCCGTTATTCGAAACGTACGTCACAACTTCTAAAAGCAGTGACAAACTATAGCCATTAGGTTTCAGGATCTTTTGACTTCCTGTCAAGGGTTCTTTTCAACGTTCCCTCGCGGTATTCTTTGCTATCGGACTCAAATTGTATTTAAAGTTAGAAGTTAATGCCTCCTAATTTCCTGTTTAATATCCAATAAACAGTACTCAAGATACCACTCAATTCCATTAAGCCATCTCTACGGGACTATCACCCTCTATGGTCTTCTTTTCCAAGAAAGTTTGAGTTCACCTAATTAGGAATAAAAATGGTCTTTCAACACCACATCTCCTTCATATTACTATAAAGGATTCGGTTTGCTTTGTGCTGTTTTCGGTCGCTCTTACTAGCAGCATCTCGATTGATTTCTTTTCCTGCAGGTACTAAGATGTTTCAATTCCCTGCGTTCCCCTTCCTTACGGAATTTAAAGCGAAGTCGCATTCGGATATCTTCGGTTCAAAGACTACATGCGTCTCGCCGAAGCATAATGTAGCTTGTCACATCCTTCTTCAGCATTTGAGCCAAGTCATCCACCTAATGGCGTAATTATCTATGCACGGTTTCATAAATAGCAAAGTATCTCAACCTATGAATCCAAGATATTATTTTGGACTCAATCTAATAAATGGACCCGTCGGGAAGTTCACAATCCTTTATTGTCAGATTGTTTTGAACCCAAGACCTCTGCCTTTCATTGCAAGCAGAATTATTTATCCGGCTTGTGAAATGCAAGGGCAGCGCTCTTTGGTGTTGCGAGTTGAGCTTTGCTCAACAGCTACCACTAAGCTACGGGCCCATATAAACATAATAAAGTAGTTTGATAGCACTGATTAAAATTAAAAGGAGGTGATCCAGCCGCAGGTTCCCCTACGGCTACCTTGTGACGACTTAACCCACCTCACTAAGCTTAGGTTCGACTTAACTAAGAAGTTAAGGCTCACCTAAACCTGGCTCGGTTGGTTTGACGGGCGGTGTGTGCAAGGAGCAGGGACGTATTCACCGTGCTATGATGAAACACGATTACTAGGGATTCCAGCGTCATGAGGGCAAGTTACAGCCCTCAATCTGGACTAAGATAAGGTTTAGAGGTTTAGCCCCTCCTTTCGGAGTAGCATCCCATTGTCCTTACCATTGTTGCGCGCGTGTAGCCCAGAGGATTCGGAGCATACAGACCTACCGTAGCCTGCACCTTCCTCCTTGTTTCCAAGGCAGTCCCTACAATGTGCTCAACATAAGTTGTTAGCAATTGTAGGTGCAGGTCTCGCTCGTTGCCTGGCTTAGCAGGACACCTTAACCGCGAGCAAGCCTCTGAAAGAGTCTTGCAGGTCACGGCACGAGCTGACGGCGGCCATGCACTACCTCTCGGCTTGTCAAGTAAGCCCTTTAGACTGACTTTCATTCTGCCGTCGCCCCTGGTGAGATTCTCTGCGTAGAATTAGATTAAACCGCACGCCGCACCCCTTGTAGTGCTCCCCCGCCAATTCCTTTAAGTTTCGGTCTTGCGACTATACTTCCCAGGCGGCGAGCTTAATACCTTCGTTTCGACACTGCATATTCACGAAGAATATGCAACACCTAGCTCGCAGCGTTTACAGCCAGGACTACTCGGGTAGTTAGCGAGTAAATCATCATATAGCAACTTCTTTTGTTTACTCGTAATAGTCTTTAGGAACAATTTACGAGCTAACTCCAGAAATCAGACATGATTTCTCGTATCTAATCCGGATTGCTCCCCTGGCTTTCGTCCCTCACCGTCAAATCCATTCTAGTCAGACGCCTTCGCAACTGGTAGTCTTCTGAGGATTATAACAATGTAAATGCTCATTAGCGTTTACATCTACGAACGCTAGTGAGTATGTTTTACCGCTACTCTCAGAATACTTCTGACCCTTCCTGGTTTCTAGTTTAAAAGTGTCTCCTGCACGCTGTTGCGTTGAGCGCAACAATTTCACAAGAGATTTTTTAAACCGGCTACGGACGCTTTAGGCCCAATAAATGCGATCGCCACTTGTGGCGCTGGTGTTACCGCGGCGGCTGGCACCAGTCTTACCCACCACTTATTCTTCTATGTCTTTGCCATAGAAAAAAGCCGATGTAAAACATCGACACTTAGGATTCCCTTATCACACTTTCGTGCATTGTAAAGTTTTCGCGCCTGCTGCACCCCGTAGGGCTAGGACCAGTTTCTCAGTGTCCTTCTCGGGGCTACCTCTCTCAAGGCCCCTACGGATCTTAGGTTTGGTGGTCCATTACACCGCCAACAGCCTAATCCGCCGCCGACTCATCCTTGGGCATTGCTTTTAAAGAAATACTCATTCCAGAAGTGTTTCCCTATCTGGTTTTAGCCTCAGTTTCCCAAGGTTATCCCAAACCCAAGGTTAGATTATCGACGTGTTACTGAGCAGTTCGCCTGTGCTTCCGAAGAAGCCCTCTGACTTGCATGGCTTAGTCGAATCCTAATAGCAGCGATCTCCCGCAGGATCAACGGGAATTTCGCGATCGAAGCACTATCAAACTACTTATTCATACTTAAACAAAGTTAAGTACACACTCTAAATTAAAAGGTAAGAATTGTGGATATTATACCACGACTTGAGAAAAAGAAAGAGTATCATTTTATATATAAATCTTATTATTTAGCCATTCTTCTTCTTTTCTCTTTTTTCATTCTCTTTCGCTGCCATTTCCATCTCATCTGGCCTTTTTTCTTCCATCTTCTTGAGCTTCGTTTCATTGTAAAAATTAGAAATTAGATTTATATATAAATATTTTTATAATTAATTTTTTGCTTTAAGTGATTTCCCAATATTAGATTTAGCTGCATCGCTTATGATTTTATCTTTTTCTTCTTTTGTTATTAATTTTTGTTTTAGTAATCTTTCTGATTCTTTTGTTACACAACTTACAAAATTTCCATGATTTTTCCAATTATCTTCTGGGTTGCACAATTTAATATTATCACAGTTTTCATCTATATTATTTCCAGGAAGTTCTATTGATGCTGGATTGATATCTGGATTATTACTATCACAATCATCTTCTGTATATCCATCTCCATCTTCATCAACAGGATCCCTAGCAACAATTAAAGAATGAGTAAGGCCTTTAATTTTAGCATAAGCTTGGCTATAAGTAACTTGTTCACAAGTGTATGCAGGAACTTCAACACCAGAAGCATCCTTTCCTATAACCTCAATACCATTTTGATTACATTCATTGTTATTCTTAAGCCAAACTACCCTGTCTGGATCTGCAAAACAGTCAGGACTTCCTGTGGTGCTTCCTCCCAATACAGTTGACTTGTCAACAATACAAAGGTCTCTCTTGAATCGTATAGTAACCATCTTTGTAGTTCCAGTTAGAGTCAGGTTGCTTATCAAAAGACTTACAACATTTCCACCTTCAGCATAATCAAATGAAACATTGCTCCAATCAATAAGGCCATCATTTTGAGGTATATCTATCAGTGGAATCCCCGCATCACTGAAAGTATAATTATAAGTTCCATCGCCATTATCAATAACAACAAATTCATCAAAATCAAGAGCAATATCTTCTGCAAAACAAGCAGAATTACATCTATCTCCATTAATTAAATTACCATCATCACACAATTCATTACTAACATCAAGCAGCCCATTTCCACATAAATATTCATCTATTAAACTGTCACAATCATTATCTTTTCCGTCTAAAACTTCTTCTGCTCCTGGATAACTATTTGCATCTGAATCATCACAGTCAATATTATTTATTACATAGCTTAGGGGTAGAATAGCGCCTGAGCAGACTTGCATCAATGGATTAATACCATAAGTATCTAGGTCATTATCCCTATATCCTGGCAATAATTGCCATAACATATTATTATTATCATTGCAATCGCCTAAACAATTATAACTATCTCCATCATTATCTGCTGGTATATTATCGCAACTATCTGTGTTCTCATTGCAACTATCTGTTGTACAGCTGATTCCATCATTGCAATTTTTTTGTGTTCCTGGCATACATCCTTTTGAAACAGAGCACCACTCAAATCCATTGCAATATAATCCGTCACTGCAATAATTATCGTTTGGATATCTCCATACTATATCATTACCTTCATCGCATGTATATGTTACACATGCAAAACCTCCTGTTGCAGGTGGAGTTCCAGATTGGCATCCAAAAAGCCAGCTGCATGTTTCCTGGCCATTGCAATATAATCCGTCATTGCAGTAAGAATTATCTTCTAAATAAGAGCAGCTGTCTGTATTTTCATTGCATATATTATTAGTGCAGGCAACATTATCATTACAAGGAGATATGCCTGATTTACATCCTTGGTTTTTATCGCAGGTTTCCTTGCCATTGCAATATAATTTATCATCGCATCTTGAATCATATGGAATAGGCTTTCCGCAAGAGTCAGAATATTCATCGCAATAATCAACAGTGCAGTCAATGCCATCAGAGCAGACAATTGGAGTTCCAACAACGCATGCTCCATTATTACATGTCTCTAAACCATTACAATAAACTCCATCATTGCATGGATTATTTTCATCTATCTCTCCATCAAAATCATTATCAACACCGTCACAAACTTCAGGAGGAGTATTACAGCTATTAGTTTGAGCTGAGCAGCCATATTGGCATTCTTCTTTTACCTGCCATGCATTAACACCAGAAACACATTCTGATTGATAACTTCCTGCATTATTACAGGTATAATATTGATAAGGTTGGTATATTTTTCCATCAAGGCAGCGAGGCCCATAATATATTCCCCATTGAGTTAGCCATGTTCCTTCGCCGCATTCAGAATCACTATAGCATGCTATCCCTGGCTCTGGTTTCGGCTCATTTCCGCAGACAATTGATTTGAAGAATTGTGTGCCTGCTGCATCATGATAACCACTATCTATTGTGTACTTCCATGTTCCTGGGTCGCCTGCAATTACTCCTGATCCTTTTTCATAGCTCAATAATCCTTTTCCTTCTGCTCTTTGGCAGTATACTTCAGCTGTTGACTGTCCGCAAGCTGCAAAGCTGCAGTAATCCAATGGATAGCCGTTTGAATAAACAATTAAAGAGGTGTTTGTTCCGCCTATATATAGCTGTCCAGTAAAATTACATGATATGAAATTAAAATATTCATCTCCGTTGATATTATAATTACCGCCTGTTGATGTATATCTCCATGTTCCTCCAGCAGCTTTTGCTCCAGCGCCTTTTTCAAAACTATCTAATTTGCCTTGATTTGTTCTTCCACAGTATATACTAGCAGTAGATTCTCCACATCCAACATGGCTGCAATAATCCAATGGATAGCCATTTACTTTTGGTGCTGTAGAAGGAATTTCAGCGTAAACTATAATAATTAAAATAGAAGCCATTAACATGAATATTTGTTTCTTCATCTTTCTTCTCTTAGAAATAGAATTATGTTTATGAATTTTTTGGTTTTAAAAAATATATAGTGCCCCGTTCGGGACTTTCAAATCGAAGATTTGAACTTCTTCGATATTTGAACCCGAGTCATCGGATCGAAAATCC
>DATDUF010000014.1:0-7598 GCA_035290485.1 Candidatus Nanoarchaeia archaeon | reverse complement strand
TAGTGGCTTTTCATGATCTGAAGGATAAGGATAAAGTTAAAGGAAAATATGGTGTAGGTATTGTGCAGGGAAGCAAGGTTGTTGACTTTGCCGAGAAACCTACTGAACCTAAGAGCAGTTTAGCCAGCACCGCTTGTTATTTTTTTAAAAGAAATGATTTAGTTCACATAAAAAATATGGTGAAAAGCGGGAAAGTAGATGCTCCGGGAAACCTGATCAAATATCTAGCTACAGAAAGTGAAGTGCATGCTTTTGTTTTTGATGAGCATTGGTTTGATGTAGGAAGTTTTGAATCCTTAGCAGAAGCGAAAAAAGTATATGAAGAAGGAGCATAAAATGAACATTACAGTATTCGGAGTAGGATATGTGGGTTTGACTACCGGCGCATGCCTGGCTAATTTAGGTCATACTGTTCTTTGCGTTGATGTTGATCAGCATAAAATTGCACGCTTGCAGGAAGGAAAAGTTCCATTTTATGAGCCTGGTTTGCAGGAACTGATGAGTCAAAATACGAGAAAAGGAAAATTATCTTTTGGAACTTCAGCTGAAGAGGGCGTAAAGTTCGGCGAAGTGATTTTTAATTGTGTTGGAACTCCGAGCATGGAAAATGGCTCAGCTAATTTAGAATATGTTTTCTCTGTCGCTAAAACGATTGGTGAAAACATCAATGATTACAAAGTAATTGTCAATAAGAGTACTGTTCCACCAGGAACGGCCAGAAAGACTGCTGCTATAATTTCCGATTATAATAAGACTAGGATTCCATTTGATGTGGTTTCTAATCCTGAATTTTTGCGGGAAGGAAATGCCATTAGAGCTTTCAATTATCCAGATAAGATTGTAGTAGGAACAAGCTCAGATAAGCCGCTTCCGATCATGCGCAGAGTGTATTCGGGAAGGATGCGCACTTATTTACCGATCGTGGAAACGGATTGGGAAACCGCAGAATTGATTAAATATGCTAACAATTCTTTTTTAGCCACTAAAATCTCTTTCATCAATGAGATCGCTAATATCTGTGATCGTACGGGAGCAGACATAAAGATCATCTCCATGGCTTTAGGTTTAGATTATCGTATTTCGCCGCGATTTCTGAATCCTGGTGTAGGTTATGGTGGAAGCTGTTTTCCTAAAGACGTGAAAGCGCTGATAAAAACTGCGCATGAAAAAGGTTACGATGCAAAACTTCTGGAAGAAGTTGATGCTTTAAATGAGCGGCAGAAAAAAATGATTGTCACAAAAATAAAGGAACGTTTTGATCATGATCTGCGCGGAAAATCTTTCAGTGTCTTGGGACTTTCTTTCAAACCTAAGACCAATGATATGCGGGAAGCTCCATCTATCAATATTATCAATGAATTGCTGGCTGCTGGAGCCATAGTTAGGGTATATGATCCTTGCGCCATCGAGGATGCCAAGAAAATTTTCTCAGACCAAGTAACTTACTGTGCTTCTGTAGAAGAATCTGTTCAAGGAGGCAGCGCCGTTGTTTTAGTAACTGAATGGGATGAATTTAGAAGCATTAATTTCGGCGAATTAGCAAAATTGATGGAAGAAAAAATTATTTTTGATGGAAGAAATATCTATGAACCTGAATTGTTAAAAGATGAAGGATTTGAGTATATTGGGATGGGAAGAAAGTAATTTGAGATAATTGAAAATGAAAGTTTTAGTTACGGGTGGGGCAGGGTACATTGGTTCGCATGTGGTGATGCATTTAATCGAACAAGGATATGATCCCGTCATAATTGATAAAATTGCTCACGCGCAAGCTATTTTTTCTAAAGTTAAAGATAAAGTAGAAGTCATCAATGGAGATCTAGGCGATCGAGATTTTTTAGACAGCGTGTTCAAAAAAAATTCTTTTGAGGCAGTATTGCATTTTGCCGGATCGATTGAAGCAGGGCATTCTATGAAGGATCCTTCTGCCTTCTTTCAAAATAATGTGGTAAATGGAATCAATCTTCTGGATATGATGATCAAGCATAAGGTGAAGAAGATTATATTTTCTTCCTCGGCAGCGGTGTACCAAGCCAAGAATGGCTTGTTGGCAGAGACCGATACACTCGCTCCAGAAAACTTTTATGGAGAAACTAAACTAAAATTTGAACGCCTGCTAGGTTGGTATAACAAAATTTATGGAATTCAATTTGTTTGTCTACGCTATTTCAATGCCAGTGGAGCGGGTTATGGATTAGGTGAGAAGCATGAGCCGGAAACGCATCTTATTCCCTTAATTTTAGAGGCAGCACAAGGTAAGCGAGATTATCTTAAAGTCTTTGGAAGTAGCTATGCCACTCCGGACGGAACTTGTGTCCGCGACTATATTCACGTGCTTGACCTGGCGCGGGTCCATCTGCTGGCTCTGGAAAAAATTGGAGAAGTTCCGCAGATCTATAACGTTGGCACGGGAAAAGGACATTCTGTTCACGAGATAATCAAGCTTGCGGAAGAAGTGACTGGCAAAAAGATTCCAATCCTTGAAGCTCCTGCTCGAGAAGGAGATGCTGCTCATCATGTGGCTGATCCAGCTAGCATCCAAAAAGCATGGGGCTGGAAGGCTGAGCACGATATTAGGTCTATAATACGGAGTGCTTGGGAATTTCATCAGAAAGAAAATAGATGTAATCGTTAGGGAGGTTGCACATGTCAACAGCAAAAGGATATTCGCTTTGGTTAATGCCTTCAGGAGAATCATATAATCGGTTGAATAGTATAATTTCACAATTGAGTAGGAGACATAATGCCCAATATTTTGAACCACACGTAACACTTATGGGAGAAATTTTAGGTACCGAAGATGAACTTGTTTCAAAAACTGCCAAACTTTCTTCTCTTATTCAGAAGTATGAAATTGATCTAGGTAAAGTAGAATTTCTGCCAGAATATTTTAAATGTTTATTCCTGAGAGCAAGAGAGTCTGATAAAGTTATGCTGGCTAATGAGGTAACAAGAAAGGTATTTGGCCGCGAACACGATCCAAAATATATGCCTCATTTAAGTTTGCTATATGGTGATTTTTCACCAACAATAAAAGAAGAAATGATTGCAAAAATTGGAAATGATATTTCAATTAAATTTGATGTGAATAGTATCCACTTGTTCTCCACCAATGGTGAGCCCAAAGATTGGTATAGAGTAAAAGAATTTTCATTAAAATGAGCTTACGATATCAGCTAACTCGAAATAAAATACATAATATTTATAAATCATCTCCGGGGAAGAAAAACACATGGAACGCCCCCAAGTTACTGCCTTGTTACGAGCTTACAATAATCCATTAGTTGTTAACTTAGTTGGAGCTATTGTGAATCAAGATCTAGCTGATGATTTTGTAGTCGTTATCAATGCAGACAAAGATAATATTGGAACGAAGGATTTACTTTTTGCCTCTCCATATGCTAGTAAGATAAAAGCACTTCCTATTCATAACTATGGCTGGTCACGCGGACTTAACGCCGGCTTAGCGGCAATGCCAGAAATTACAAGCGCTAATGAGCTAGTTCTTTGTATCTCTAATGAGGTAGGGATTACTAAAAACCAATTCCAGGAAAATCTTGATGTTCTTTTTGACCATGATGAGGCATTAATGAGTTATGTCTTATACAGCGACCGTGATGAACCAAGTTATTCCATGCCCCGCAATACCTGTGGTTTATGGAAAAGAACTAAACTGGTTGAATTAGGTGATTTCCGAGAGGAACTTGATCAGAAGCAGGGCATGGAAGATGTAGAGATGATCTTACGTGGTTATCAACACAAACGATGGCTTCCTTATCTAGGAGCAGCTGATGTTACTATTGCAGTAAAGCCAGATCTTGAAACCAAAGCGAAAAAAGAATGGGAAACAATATTAGGTATTAATCAACTTTACTCTTCTGAAACACTTCGAGCGGTATACAATCACATTCAGGCAGAAAATAAGTCGAGGGGACGAGAAATAAAATTCCCATTTGAATAATTTAATAATTACTTTTATTTTTCTTTAACCAATACTATATTCTCGCGTTTTCTATATTTGTGAAATTTCATCCCTTTAACTGCTTCCCAGAAAGGTTTACTGCATCCCGGCTTCATGCGGTCATGGAATTCGATAACCATGAGATTAGTCTTAGAAAGCCATTGCGTATTTTTCTCGAAGAGTTCTTTTTCTGAACCTTCGATATCAATTTTAGCGATATCAATCTCTTTAGCCTTTTCTTCTGATAAAATTTGAGAGATAGAGATGGCTTGGCAAGTGTCTGGCCCATCATGATTGGTTTCTTCCACTTGAAATCCCCATTTGCTGTCCTTTTGAAGATTTGTTATACGAAGTTTAGTGGTGGAATTCCATAAGCCGGCCTTGATGCAGCGTATATTTGGATAGGAAGCAGTATTTTTTTGCAACAATCTGAAGTTTGATTCTTCTGGTTCAATAGCAATGATCCTTGCTTCCGGAAATTTGTTAGCGAAGTACACGGCAGTGAAACCGACATTCGCACCGGCATCGATAATAAATTTGATCTTATCGTGATCTTTTGCTGGCTTAATATTATATTCTCCTTCCACGAAGATATGATATAATAACGGAACGTCAGAAGTACCGGTTCGCAGAAAAATAGGATGTTCTACCTTTCTTAATTTTACCTGTTGTTCTCCTTTTCCTAACATTAACCTTACAGTTGTAGGTAGAGCAGAAGTTATTTTTCCTTTAGGAAGGTCTTGCACTATACCATATAAAGGCCAGAAGATTCTATCTCGCCAAATAGCTCTTCCCGGAATATTTTTATAAATGGCGTAAATATATTTTTTTATTTTCATCTTTGAAGTAAGGTAGATCCTTAATCATGCAAAAATTTTCTGATAAAACCTAAACCATAGGCAAAGTGCATGATAACAGTGGTTAAGGGAACAATAAAAAGTGAATTCATTTTTTTTATTCTCAGAGTTCCAAGAGCAGATTGGATGATCAGGACTACAAGGTAAATACCTAGAGCCAAGGTAAATATAGTAAATGAGTAAGAAGAAATAATGGAAAACAGTCCGGTGATTAGCAGATATAAGACAAATAAGGAAGGAATAATATGGATCAGTTGGAATGAGCCAGGAGCTACTTTTAGAATGTCAAAGCGCGCTTTTCCAGATTTGTAAGTTTGAGTCCAAAATGATTTTAGCGAGATTCTGCGATAATGTAAGATGTATGATTCCGGGACAAACTGAATTTCATAACCACCTTCTCGCATGCGCTGGCACCATTCCTTTTCTTCGCCTCTCCAGCGAATCCTTTCGTCGTGCATGCCAACTTTTCCTACTACTTCTCTTTTAACTGCGAAATTGCATCCAGTAACGGAATATTTTGCTAATCTGACTTTTGCTCCGCGCAATCCGGCAGTTCCAATAAAAGAAGTTAGGGTATAATCTATGCATTTGTGGACCAATGGTTGATTAGGAGGAGCGATGTCTCTTCCCCCGGTTGCGCCGATCTTAGGATTGTTGACTAGTGGTTCGATTAATTTCAAAGGCCATTCAGGTACAAAAGTAGCATCAGCATCAGTAAAAACAAAAATATCTCCTTTGGCAACTTTCATCCCTTCGTTTCGTGCACCAGGAACTCCTTTATTTACGGAATAAGTTACAACTTTTATTTTGTTGTTCTTCTGTTGGTATTCTTGTAGAATTGCAAGGGTATTATCTTTAGAAGCATCATTGACCATGATCACTTCATAGTTTGGATATTGCAGCACCAGCAGAGAGTCTAAACATTGTTGTAAGGTTTTCTCTTCATTATAGACGGAGATGATGATAGATATGAAAGGTAAGGTATTCTCTTTTACACTTTCTTTGCTTGTTTTATTGGCTGCTTTTTTCATGGGTTTTTGTAGTAATGATTGCTTTTTAATGATTGTGGTATTTGATTATTGAATTTTCTTAGCACTAACAATCCTCCTCATTTCTTCAAATTTTTCTGTAGTTATACCGCAGTCTCCCGTCGTTACCGGCCGAATACTTCCATGGAAGTCAGATCCTCCGGTTATGAACAGTTTATACTGCTTAGCTAATTTTCTAGCTAGTTCTCGCTTATGTTCTGATACTTCTTTAGTTACTCCTTTAGTATTAGTATGATAAGGATATTCTGCTTCAATGGCCTCTCCGCCGGATTCAGCGAAATATTTAACTAATTCTTTGACATCTTCATCTTTATACAAGCAAGGATGCGCAAGACTGGCAAAACCGCCGGCAGCTTTGACCACTTCAATTGCTTCTTTGACGCTAATTTTGTCCAATCTTGGAATATAAGCTGGTTTGTTGGTTCCCACCAGAGCGTCAAAAACATCTTGCACTTTAGTGAATTTCTGTGGATATTTCTCCATCAGAATTTGGGCAATATGCGGCCGGCCAAAAGAATCGCCTACTTTTTTTTCCACTTCTTCATAGGTAATATCGTATCCTAGCTCGCGAATTTTGTTGATGACTAGTCTGCTTCGTTCAGATCTTTTTTCCTGCAGCTCTTTAGTTCTGGCAATAAGCTCTTTGCTATAGGGGTTGATCAGCAAACCTAGAATATGAACTTCATCAAAACCACGTGAGCTTTCATCGCAGCTGAATTCAATTCCGGGAATAACAGTAATGCCTTTCTTTTTTCCATATTCTGCCAGAAATGGAAATCCTCCCACGGAATCATGATCTGTAACAGCCATAATTTTAACTCCGCGAGCGGCAGCCAGATCGATAAGCTCTTGGGGGGCAAGAGTCCCGTCGGAAATAGTAGTATGATTGTGCAGATCGACAACATCCTTGTTGACTAAAGGAATGCTTATTTTTTTCAGATATTCCTGATGTTCTTCTTTATTCATTTCAATAACCTGATTAATTTTTGTGTAATTTTTTTGAATCTTTCTTCTGGGATAGCTTTCTTTCTTACCGGCTGCATGCGTACGAATTCACCTTTTGCATCAGTCTCGATTTCTTTTTTACCGAAAGTGCTGTCCACTACTGCTGGTTGTCCTAATTCGTTGCGGAATTGAAACATTTTGAGATGAAGATGTTCTTTTTTATCTTTCCAAGTGGTACATTTACCGTAAGTAGCAATAGCGATGCCGTCTTCTCTTTTTTCCACAACAGCTTTCATTTTTGGGTTTTCAGCCATTAGATTGGCCATAGCTTTGCTGACTTGGGCGAAAATGAGGCCGTAATTTTTTGCAAGAGCTTCATCTTCAGCTAGTTGGCTGAAATGAGTAAGATGATTGAAAGGCATGATCTGGACGGTGAAATCTTCTTCAGCATTTCCGCCGGTCCTTGGTGAAATTGTTGCATACCAGCCATTTTTCTGATCTCCTATTTTAAAAACAATAACGGCACCATAATCACCTTTCTCTCCAACTTTCAGGGGAATTTCACGGCAAAATGGACAGTCAGGTTGTAATGAAACATTTTCCTGGAGCAGTTTCTCAACTTCATTCTCATTGTTTTTGTTTACTTCAGTTGTTTCTTCCACTACTTTAATATATTCTTTCTCTCTACGGTCAGAAATATAGGCATCGAAGTATCCGACTACTAATCTATGGTATGGTTCTCCTTGTTCTGGAGTGACTTCTTCTACGATTCCGCAAGCTTCTATC
>DATDUF010000013.1:0-8143 GCA_035290485.1 Candidatus Nanoarchaeia archaeon | reverse complement strand
TTCCTGGAACAGAACAGAAATTATCTGAAACTGATAAACCCGTGGCTGTAGAGACTACGCCAGACGTAAAAGTAGAAGAAACAAGTGAGCCAAAACCGGAATTGGAAGTTCCTACTGAACCTACAGAAGTGAAAGAACCGGAACAAGTTGCTGAACCTGCAGCTGGAAAGACGGTAAAACTGACTTTAAATGCCAAGAAATGGATCTTCAACCCGAATGTGCTTAGAGTTGAGAAAGGAACCAAAGTAGCCTTGACCATTGTGCCAACTGGATTGGATTTCACCTTTGCCGTTCCTGCCTTAGGAGTAGAACAAACAGTTTCCGGAACGACAGAAGTGGTCTTCACTGCTGACAAATCGGGAACTTTTGATTTTACTTGCGGCAGTTGTGAAGATTGGCGCGGGATGAGAGGAAATTTAGTAGTCGAGTCCTCAAAATAGAAATGTTTAACTATTTCTTCTTTTTTTATTACTTTATTTTATGAGCATAGATAGAGGTAAGTCATGGCTAAAACAGAAAAATTGTTGAGTAAAATAGGAATTATTGTCTTTTTGATCTTGCTGGCGTTAGGTTTTGTTGTTCCCAGTATCTTAAACAATTCTGATTCTGATTCAACAACCGTAGAGCCGAGAATATGTTCAAGTGATGCTGATTGTTATCTTTCGTGCGATGAACAACCAGTAACTGTACTTTGCCTCCAGAATATGTGCTTGATCAATTCTTGTCAGGAAAAAGGTTACTATCAATACAATCAAGCACCGATGACTTTTACTTTGAAGATCAAAAATGTTGCTTTGCCGAAACGGAGTAATGATAAAGATTTTTTTGTAAAGTTCAATGATGATAAAGTGCAAGTATTTACTTCCAAGTTTTCCTTATATCATATTTTAGAAAAAGCCAATATTATTTTTGATACGCAATGCCTTACTTTTGATGGCAGCCAGCATTGTGGAAGTGAAGTGCACATGGCCGTAAATGGTAAAGATTCCACGGCCTTCGGGAATTATATTCCTCAAGAAGGAGACGTGATTGAGATTGGGTATTAGTAAATTAGAGATTACCGAAAGTTCTAGATTAGAACAAGCTATTCAAAAATCGTGGAGTAGAGAAACTAGTTCTGATCCAGAATATTGGAGCGAGGATAATCCAGCCTGGGGCCAGTGCGCCGTAACCGCAGTAATTGTGAACGATTATTTAGGTGGAAAAATTGTCTGGGCCGAAGCAAAAACTCCCAGCGGAAAAGGAATTTCCCATTATTTTAATTATATTGCCGGGGAAGAAGTCGATCTTACTCGAGGACAGTTTCCAGAAGGAACGATTATTCCTCCAGGTATTGAAAAAAAGAAAGAATACGCCAGTACCAGAGATTATGTTCTATCATTTCCGGCTACGCGGGAACGATACGAAATATTAAAGGAAAAAGTTACTCTAACTTACTCATTACTACACAAAATTTAAAATCTGGCTACATTCTTCAACGAGTATGTCTTTTTCAGAAGTTACCACATTTTTAGAAAAAATTGCTCCTTTAGCTAAACTGAGCCGGGAAGAAATTACTAAATTAGAAACTCCGGACAGAGTTCTCAAAGCAGAATTATCAGTGAACGGCAAAAAGTATCCTGCGTATCGGGTGCAATTCAACAACGCGCGCGGCCCCTATAAAGGAGGTATTCGCTATCATCCTGAAGTTTCTGAGGATGAAGTTAAATCACTTGCATTTTGGATGACCATTAAAACTGCCGTTACGGACTTACCTTTCGGCGGCGGGAAAGGCGGCGTTACCGTTGATCCAAAAAAATTAAGCAAAAAAGAATTAGAAGAACTGAGCAGAGCATATGTTCGGGCATTTTACAAGTATCTCGGCCCCGATACCGATATTCCTGCGCCCGACGTGTATACAACCGCAGAAATTATGGCCTGGATGCTGGATGAATTTGAAAAAGTAACGGGAAAGAAAGCTCCCGCTTTCATTACCGGAAAACCTCTGGAATTAGGTGGTTCTAAAGTCAGAGATATCGCCACGGCGTTAGGTGGCGTATATGTTTTAGAGGAAGCAGTCAAAAAAGTAGGATTGAAAGATAAGACTGTGGCCATCCAAGGTTTTGGAAACGCGGGCATGAATATGGCTAAACTCTTGGCGGAAGAAGGCTATGTAATTGTGGCTGTTTCTGATTCTAAAGGCGGAATTTATGATTCTGCCGGATTAGAGATAGAAGAAGTGATGAAGAGCAAAGAAAGTAAAGGAAGCGTGGTTGAGTATAAGAAAGCGCGAAAGATTTCTAATGAGGAATTGCTAGAATGCGAATGTTCTATCTTGATTCCGTCTGCATTAAGCGGCGTGATAACGGAGAAGAATGCCGGAAAAGTAAAAGCAAAAATTGTTTTGGAACTTGCCAATGGTCCTACCACACCGGAAGCAGACCAAATCTTGTGGAATAAAAAAGTGTTAGTGCTGCCGGATATCTTAGCAAATGCCGGTGGAGTTACGGTTTCTTACTTCGAATGGGTGCAAAATAAGAAAAATCAATCCTGGAGCGAGCAAGAAGTCAAGAAAAAGTTGCAAGAAAAGATGATTTCTGCTTTTACACAGATTTGGAAAGAGTTTTCCGACGAGAAAAAAAGTTTTCGAACTGCTGCGTACGTTTTAGCATTGAAAAAAATTGTTGCAGCAGAAAAAAATAAAACTAAAAATAAAAGTTGAATATAAGTAACATTTAAATATGTAGAAGTATTTACTTCATTAATCATTTAACAAAAGAGGTGTTATGATATATGGCTAAGAAAAAAGCAGCTTCAAAGAAAAAAAAGCGAATGTAAATTAGTTTTTTCATTTTCTTTTTTTTTCTTTTCTTCTTTTTCAACAAAATTTTCCGTTTCTCATCTTTTTACAAAAATCAGACAGAAAACAATGAAAAAAGAGCTTTAAAGCGTATAATTTCTTTTTTCAAGTTTTCTTAGAACAATTTTGCGAATTTGCAAAATTTTCTATAGAAAACAATAAAAAGGAGCCCTTTATTTGTGCTTTCATGGAAAGAATACTAATTAATCAATTATCTGAGCATCTGGATAAGGAAGTTTTGCTCCAAGGATGGGTGCAAGACTTACGAAACTTAAGCAAGATCAAATTTCTGATTTTGCGCGATAGAACCGGTGATATGCAGACTATTGCCTTAAAAAATACTACCGAAGAGGCTTCTTTTAATACTTTAGCTACCATTACCAATGAATCAGTAGTAGAAATTGTTGGTACCCCTAAGAAAAATAAGGAATCACGCTGGGGAATTGAAGTATTAATCAAAAAAGTGCAGGTTATTTCCGCTGCTGCTACGCCTTTACCGATTGATAATTCTGATAAAGGTCAGACCAATATTGATAAACGGATCGATCATCGCTTTTTAGATACCCGAAACCTGAAGAAGCAGGCTATTTTCAAAGTAAGAGGTAAAATTGTCAAAATTTTGACTAATTTCCTTGACAACAAAGGATTTACTAATATTAATACGCCAAAAATAACTGCAGTAGGGGTAGAATCAGGAGCAGAGTTGTTTGTTTTAGATTATTTTGGAAAACCAGCGTATCTAGCGCAGTCACCGCAGATTTACAAGCAAATGTTTGTCGTGGGCGGCTTTGAACGCGTCTATGAGATCGGCCCGGTATTTAGAGCAGAGAAATCGCATACCACTCGGCATCTGACTGAATTTACCGGGGTAGATTTCGAGATGGGTTTTATCAAAGATTACAATGATGTGATGGATCTGATTGAAGAAATGTTTGTCAATCTAATGAGCAATCTATCTGAGGAAGCGGCTGCGGAATTAAAAACATTAGGGGTAGAATTAGTTGTTCCTAAGAAAATTCCCAGAATTACCATGGATGAAGCCAAGAAATTACTGGCTAAGAAAGGTAAAAAGTACAAAGATGATGAAGATCTTGACCCAGAAGGAGAAAAAATGTTGGGCGAGTTAGTAAAAGAGAAGTATGGCTCAGAATTTGTGTTCTTAACTTTATTTCCTTGGGCAGTCAAGCCTTTTTATCAAATGAAAGCGGAAGGAAAAGCAGATGTTACCAAATCTTTCGACTTATTGTTCAATGGTGTAGAAGTATGCAGCGGTTCACAACGGGAACACCGTTATGAAATTCTCAAGAAACAAGCTAAAGCGAAAGGCTTGGATCTGGATAAGATGACCGAGTATGGAGAGATCTTTCAGTTTGGAGCTCCACCGCATGGCGGCGCAGGCTTCGGCTTGGACAGGATTACCCATAAATTGTTAGGGCTGGATAACATCCGGGAAGCAGTATTATTGCCCAGGGATCCGGAAAGGACTAAACCTTAACAATAAATAGAATATTCTTTTTTGTTTCTTACTACTGTTTATTTTTAACTTCAACCCCATTCAAAGTCTTTAGAGCATTTATATATTAGGTTTAATTTCTTTAGTCAAAATCACCCCAATGGAGGTATAAAACCATGACCGTGAAAGAACAATTTACAAAAATAAAAGAGAATTGGCTTATCGTCTTATTGTTAGCGATAGTGTTAGTACTGTTTATGGGCTTGCCCGCAGTAGATACCGTACAGCAAGGTCTGTATCAAGCTGGATTTGGAGAAAGAGCATATGGCGGAATTGCCGCAGATTCGAAGATGGGAATCGGAATGCCCTCGCCGATAATGCCGCCTTACTATAATAATGGATTTGCGCCAGAAGTACAGGATAGACAAATTACTAAAACTGCTTCTGTGACTTTAGAGGTAGAACGAGGAACATTTCATGAAGCGGAAAACAAGCTGAAAGCTATTGTAACAACTACTGATGCTATTTTGCTAAATGAAAATGCGCAAAAGTATGATGACGGAAACGGAAGAAATTCTTATTTTTCCGGAAGTTATACTATCAAAGTAGAAAGCGGGAAGTATGATGCTGTAGTCAGCCAATTGAAGCAGATCGGCGAAGTGACTTGGTTTACGGAAAGTAAAGATGATATCACTCAGCAATTCGTAGACTTACAAAGCCAGCTTACTTCAGAGAAGGAACGCTTAGCACGCTACCAGCAGATGCTTAAGGAAGCCACTACGGTTGAAGACAAGATCCAATTGAGCGATCGCATCTTTGAACAAGAAAGAACCATCAAATACTTAGAAGAACAGTTGAAGAATACCAATACCCTGGTAACTTACTCAACGATCTATGTTAACCTGAATGAGAAGCGCTCTGAGTATGTTGATGCCGTGTTTGTGAAGTTTTCAGAACTGATCACTAAATTTGTGAACAGCCTGAATAACTTGTTGAAATTCATCGTGGGATTGATTCCATACGCTATTGTTGCTTTACTAGCATGGCTGGGATGGAAGAAATACCAAAAGAATCAAAACAACATTAAGAAGAAGTAAATTTTTATTTTTTTCTTTTAATTATTTTCTTATTCTTTCTCTAATTAAATCAACTACTAGATAAATCAACAAGGCAGCCAAACTTCCTACAAAGAACCATAAAGCAATATTAGGTTGTTCTACTACCTGCGGAGCGATTTGAGCTGCTGCAGTTTTCATAGCTATCGACGTGGTATCGGCAGCAGCAGATTCCATGGTTTCCATAGCTGGAACAGCAGTTTGTGATAAACTTTGAACTAATTTAATTACTGCACTAATTCCCAGCGCCGCTATAGCAGCAGGTAGAATTCCTTTCAATTTTTCCTTCAAGCCAGAAACATGTTTAGGAGCGATAATGATATACTTGTTAGCCAGCTTGTAATGCAGAACTTCCCGACCTTTCTGGCTGTAATGGAATTCTTCGGCCGTAATAAGATGTGCTTCCTGCAGTTTCTGTAGATGATAATGAACAGTAGAGATGGGAAGATTGAGTAGTTTAGCGATATTGGCTTCAGTTTCTTCCTTCTCGGCTAAGTGATTGAGAATTTTCCTGCTGGTTTCACTGGTAATAGTTTCTGCCAGTTTCTTGGTTTTTGGTTCATTTAAATCCACTAAAAGGAAGTTTGATTTAGCCATGGTATTTAAGAAAGAACGTACTTTAAATAATTTATTATGAGTTTGAATGAAGTTGAAGTTATAGACTTAAAAATCTGAACATAACTTTAAATAGATTATTTTCTTTCTTACCTTTATGGGAGAACGCAAATTTACCAAAGAGGAAGAGCAGAAGATCATTGTACCAATTGCTGAACAGCTGCAAAAGATCCATCATAAAAATAAAACTACTGTCGTGGGAATTCAAGGCGGCCAAGGAACTGGAAAAACTACGATTGTGCAATTCCTGGAAAAGCAATTGAAAAAGAAAGGTTTCAAAGTTCAATCTTTTTCTTTAGATGATTTTTATCAAAGTTGGAAGGAGAGGAAGAAGCTGCAGGAAAAATATTCACACAACCTATTCTATCAAATCTCTCGTGGTTTGCCTGGAACGCATCGGGTGAAGTTCTTGCTGGAAACATTGCAAAGAGCAAAAGCAGGAAAGAATTTTGAAATTCCAATTTTTGATAAATCAAAGTATGATGGGAAAGGAGAGATTCTTTCCAAGACCAAGAAAGTCAAAGGAAGGCAGGATTTTTTAATCTTGGAAGGGTGGTGTGTAGGAATGCCAGCAGTTAGCTCTCAGCAGTTGTTAGATATTTGTAGGCGAAATGGGATTGATCTCAGAAAATTAGATCCAACTTTACAAGACCATAAAGTGGTGCTTGCTTTTGTGAAAGAATATCAGCCGGTATGGAAATTGTTGGATTACATAGTTATGCTGAAAGCAGATTCACCTGAAGTACATAAGAAATGGCGATTATTACAGGAACAGAAATTGAAGGAAAAGAAAGGTCAGGGCATGAGCAAGCAAGAAGTGCACGCCTTTGTAGAGCCATTCTTGCCGTTTACCTATGTTTGTTACAATCTGATCAAGCCGGATGTAAAAGTGCTGATTGATGAAAAGCATAATTTTTATAGGATTACGTTCGCCTAGTGTAGCATCAGAAAACCATTTAAACTCTTAATTCCTTCTTTCACATATGGGCATCTTAAACAAGTTATTGTTCTGGCGGCATGATGATGAAATGGATTTTGATAAAATAGCCGATGAACAGCTTAAAACCGGCATTAAGGATGACCCTCTGTTAGAGCCCGATACTGATTTTGAGGAGAAAAGCTCTTTTTCTCGGCAGCAGCAAGATCTGAGATCTTCTTCCATGAAAGGATCTCCTTACAAGCAGACTAATTTTCAGCAACAACCAACCTTGCAGCAACCTTCAGAAAACATTGAAAAGGATCTGGAATTAATCAGCAGCAAGCTGGATACCATCAAAGCGATGCTAGGTTCTTTGGATCAGCGTACTGCAAACTTAGAAAAGGCAGCCGGCGTGCAGCAGCAGCGCCGTGAACGGCTATGGTAAAAAGTAAAGAGAAAAAGTATTTGATTATTTTTATTACCATCGCTTTATTTACTGTTCTCTTAGATCAATTAACTAAATTTTACATTGCATCAAAAATGCCAGAATGGAAGCTGGGATTTCTATTGATCCATTTTGTTGATAATACTGGAGCAGGATTCGGAATCTTGAAAGGGCAGATGGCTATTCTCGCAATTATTTCTGCCATAGTCGTAATGGGAGTAATCTATTTTTACCACAAGATTCCGAAAGAGAAAATTACTCAGGCCTTATTCGGATTATTTCTAGGCGGAGTAGCTGGAAATCTGATTGATCGAATCCTAAGACAGTATGTGGTTGATTTTATTGACGTCGGCTTTTGGCCGGTGTTTAATATTGCAGATGTAGCGATTTCTGTTTCCGTGATTGGATTGGTGCTGTATTTTTGGAAGAAGTAAGAAAAAAATTAATTAAAAACTTAATTTACGCATTCATGCTTCTTGTAGCCTTTGTTTAAGGCTTCTTCACGGGAAGCAAACCAGACTTGACGAGCTTTCTGAATCTTTTTAGCCCAGTCGCATTTTGGTTCGTGGTAAACATTACTGCGTTTGCTGGACACATATTTGCCAGGAGTGAATTTTGCTTTAGCTGGAGCAGTTGTCTCTTTTGCTTTTACTTCAACGGCTTTAGGTTCAACTTTGGCACTCACTTTCTGTGGAGGAGCAGAAGTCATGGGTTCCGGACCACATTGGCAAGTTCCGCAGCAGTTATTACATTCCTG
>DATDUF010000012.1:0-3544 GCA_035290485.1 Candidatus Nanoarchaeia archaeon | reverse complement strand
GCAATTCTGCTAAATGGTTTTCAACGTCCAAATTATCAAACAACCCTAACCTTACTTGATTATCTTCGCAGTAATCTTTAGCACCAAAATATTCGAAATCAGCAATTCCTATGTATTCTCTTACTGTTTCTGGATTAGATCCTCTAAAAAGCCTTTCAAAACTTCTTGCAGTATGCTCTAAGAAAACAGGATTTTGAATACCTAGTTTAAATAAATCTGCTTGTTGAGCTCGTCGTAAATCGTACTCCACAGACACATAATCTGGCTCTAGGTGGCTAAGCAATATGTCTATTCTTTCGGGACCCCTTAAATCAATATGTACAGTTTCAATTAAATATAATTCATTAGTCATTTTCCTAAAACCCCTTCACTTCTAATTCAATTAATTTGTTTAACTCCACTGCATATTCCAATGGCAGTGCTTTGATCACTGGTTCGATAAATCCGGAGACAATCATCTGCAGCGCTTGCTGTTCAGTCAAGCCGCGACTAGTAAGATAAAATAATTGTTCCTCTCCGATCTTACTGACCGTTGCTTCGTGTCCCAAGTTCACTTTATTATTATCAACTTTCATGTACGGATAGGTATTGGAAACAGATTGGCGGTCCAAGAGCAAGGCGTCACACTGCACATTTGATTTTGTATTAGTTGCATCTTTGGTCACTCTGACTAGTCCACGATAGCTGGAAATGCCGCCGCCTTTGCTGATACTTTTTGCTTTGATGATGGAAGTTGTATTAGGAGCGATGTGAATTGCCTTCGCTCCAGTATCCTGATCCTGGCCTGGGCCGGCGAAAGCAATGCCAATACTTTCTGAATGGGCATTCTCGCCTGAAAGAATGGAGCATGGATACAACATGGTTTTGCAGCTGCCCATGTTGCCATTCAGCCAGCGCACTGCTGCATTCTTATGCACGATCGCGCGTTTAGTATTCAGGTTGTAGACATTCTTGCTCCAGTTTTCGATAGACGAATAGGTCATCTTTGCTCCGGGAAGCACGTGTAATTCCACGCATCCGGCATGGAGAGAATTTTTGCTGTATCTTGGTGAGGAACAACCTTCAATGTAATGTAATTCTGCACCCTCATCAACAATGATCAAAGTGTGTTCGAATTGTCCGCCGCTCTGCTCATTCATTCTGAAGTACGCTTGCAACGGCAGTTCGACTTTGACTCCTTTTGGCACATAGATGAAAGTTCCCCCGCTCCACACTGCGGCATGTAACATAATGAATTTATGATCACTGATAGGAATGCAGGAAGTCATGAAATATTTCTTGACCATCTCCGGATACTTTTGTACTGCTACGTCCATGTTTTCGAAAATCACGCCCTGATCTTTCAGTTCTTTGATCAAGTTGTGATACACTACATTAGAATCATACTGCGCACCTACTCCAGCTAAGACTTTCTTTTCCGCTTCCGGAATTCCTAAACGGTCAAAAGTTTGTTTGATCTCTTCAGGAACTTCTTCCCATTTGTTCGTTTCTTTAGCATTGGGATCAACAAAGAAAACAATTTCATTAACATTCAAATCTGATAAATCCGGACCCCAGGTGGGCATAGAAGTTTGCTTGAATAATTCCAACCCTTTAAGCCGTTTTTGCAGCATCCACTCTGGTTCGTGTTTGCTGTTGGAAATTAATCTGACGATTTCTTCATTTAAGCCTGGCTTAGCAATGAATTTAGCTTTATGCTGGTCGGCTTTATCGTACAGTTCCCGGTTGAGATTTAGGTCTACTTTCTGCATTTTTTCACTTATTCTTAACTATTGTTAATTATTTATAAAAGTTATGGGGAAAATGGGGTAGAAAAGTTTATATAATAAATCACTATATTTCATTATAATTAATAATGGGGGATGAAATGACGCAAGCTATAATCAACTTAGGAGAATATGAAGATAGAATTTTGACTATCATAAAGGGAAAATACGGTTTTAAAAACAAATCTGAAGCTATCAACTTTGTGATAGATAAATTTGAAGAAGAATTTCTTGAACCAGAATTAAAACCAGAATTTGTACATAAAATGAAAGTTATGGAAAAGACTGGCAAATATAAAAGTTACAAATCTCTTTCAGAATTACGTAAGGACATAGAAAATGCGTGATTTCTTAGTAGAAGAGGGTCTTCGGAAAACGCTTCATAAACTGACTAAGAAGGATAAAGTGATGTATGAGGCAGTCATAAAAAAGTTTGATGAGATTCTTTCCTGCGCAGATGTCGCTCATTATAAAAATTTACGGGCGCCGATGCAAGAATTTAAGCGGGTGCATATCAAAGGTTCGTTTTAATATTCAAATACCTTCCTTCTGAAGACAAAATCATCTTTTTTGAGTTAGATCATCACGATAACATTTATGGCAACTAAACATTTTTTATACTTCCCTCAAGAGCCTTCTGGCAAATCCGATTGCTTCTTGGAGAATAAGTCTGTTCTTCACATCTGCGTAAGGGCTGGTATATTCCGCGCTGGCATAGTGCCTGGTTTTTGCTACCGCTTCCAATCCATTTAGGTTTCGTTTAATCGCTTCAACCGCGGCCGCTTTTTTCTTTTGATCTTTCTCTGCTTTCAATGCTTCTATCTGGCTTGAGGTATTAATCAGCGATTCATAATCAACCAGAACTAACTTTTTTCTGTTTTTATTCAGAAACTTTAGTAAATCATTCATTAGCTGAGAATAAGAAGAGTATTATTTTAATATTTCTAGTTTCAATTAAATCGGAAAATATATAAGCCTCAAAGGACTCTCTTATAAAAAAGAGTTTGGTGGATTAAGATGTTCAAAAAGGTGATGCTAGTAGTGTTGTTATTATTGCTTCCTAGTTTGACCTATGCCTTAGATTACATTGATGTCACCCAAGTTACTGTTGAAACACAAATTGTTAACTCGCCAGTAAACCTACCAACCTTTACGCCCCTGCAGCTTAAGGAAACCGATTTATTAGTTGAAGCAGTCGCCAATATCCCTGAAGATTTGAAAAACGGCAGTACTTTCTGGGTAGATATTTATGTCACACCTGGCGGTGCAGGCGGGGAAGATCCCTCTGCCGGTGCACTTTACTCTGCAATCATAAAATTGGTTTCCAGCGATCCAGCTATCGCTGACTTTAATGGCTTGGGAGAAAATGGCAATCTCTTTGGTGGAAGCAATACTTATGTTAGTGGTCTCTTTTCTCACAGCAGCTTTGTAGAAACAAAAGTGAAGCCTTTGGCTCGATATAAGTTAGGGCGATTGCAGATGCAGGCAAAAGCTAGAGGAACAATTAGTATTACTGTTGACAAAGCAAACTCTAGCGCTACTTGGGATCAGGTAGATGGAACTCCTCCGTTTGTTAATTATTATACGCTTGTAATCAATCCTACCATTATCACAAAAGTCGCTAATAATTTCTGTGTTCCTTTAAATATAACTTGCCCTGAGGAAGCCTGTGGATTTGTTCCTAATGGATGCGGCGGACTGATAAAATGTGATTGTACTGCCTGCGCAGAAAAACATAATTGTCAAATGGTAGCTTTATTTCCTCAAGTTGGCGACAA
>DATDUF010000011.1:0-11144 GCA_035290485.1 Candidatus Nanoarchaeia archaeon | reverse complement strand
ACATTTTCTCGGCATCATGCACTGGTGGTTGCGTTATTATTATTTGTCCTGATTTTAGGCGTCACTGCTTATGTTCTGCAGCGTAATGAAGGTATTAAAACAGTAGCAGGAGAGGCATTTCGGCAGAGAGCTAGTCCTCCTGCTGATTTTAACCTTAACATTCCAAACAGTGATCCTGGAAACATCGTAACTAAGACCTGTCCTGATGAGCTGGTATCAAATACCCAAGATTGGGATCTTCCTGGTTGGAACCTCGTACCATGGCGGATAGTTGATGTGCGATGCAGCGGAAAAAGAATTATTTGTGCCTACGGAGATCCTCTCCCTAGTTCTGTTCCCAGTTTTAAGGATTATCAGCCAGACCATCTCACATTCAGCCAAAGCATTGAAGGTGTCGATAAATGCACTGTGTCTCCTAACATTCCCTATACCTGCCAGTGCCAGAAACTAGGTACTTCACCTGATAAGATATATTAAATTCTTAATTATTTTTCTTAGTTATTTAATCCTACAACAGAATTTTGATGAAATAAAATATTAAAAAAATAAAGAAATTTACTTCTTCTTTTTGTCACCGCAGTGACCGCACATAGGCATGACCATTTTCAGTACACCCATTAATACAAGCAAGCCGCCTACAACCCAGCGCCAGTCGAGCATGGACCATTTCCAAACCCAGAGCAAAACTAAAACTCCAAGAACTAGCTTCTTACCGCCATGGCATCGTGCACATACTCCATCTGAACATCCGCATTCCATTCTTTCACCTATCTTTATCTTTTTTTCTGCTTCTCAATTTTCTGGATCTTTGCTAAGTCATCCAGGATATCTGAAGCAAGGAAAGTATAACCTTTCTTTTTCTTTAATAATAAGTCGCCGACTAAGCCATTAATATAGGAAGCAGCTATGGCACTCTTAAACAAATCTTTCGACTTGGCCAAAAATCCTACTGCTAATCCCGCTAAGACATCGCCAGTGCCGCCTTTAGTCATGCCCTGATTTCCGGTGCGATTGTAGGCAATCTTATTAGCAGAAATAATCAAATCGGTCGGTCCTTTTATCAGCAAGACATTGTTGTTCTGCAAGAAATATCGTAAGTTGCCTTGCAAGATTTCTGCTTTCTCTTTGGCATTTGCTTCTCGCAGTTTAGGAAGAAGAAATTCTTTGTTGCTGTTCACCAGCATCATTTCCAGTTCTGTTTCATGAGGAGCAATAATACTATTGTTGAAATCTTTAAAGGAAAGTGTCTTGAGAGCATCAGCATCAATTACTTTTAGCTTCTGCGATTTATGCACGAAATATTGACAAAACTTATCTGCTTTTCTAGTGATGCCATTACCAATCAGCACCGCATCAAACTTGTCAGCATATTTTACCATCTCTTTGGCATTCTTGATATTAAAACTCGTGCCTTTAACTTTGTAGGTCATTAAATCAGGCGTATATTGGTGAACTGCCCAAGCAACCTTCTCCGGAGCGGCCACAGTAGCCATATCACATCCTGCTCGTAAAGCAGCTAAACCGGCCAGAATTACTGCACCCACATATTCATCAGAACCGCCTATTACTAAGGAATGACCATTTTCCCCTTTCCGGGAAGTCTTCTTACGGTCCATTAATTTCTTAACTTGATTAAAGTTCATGTAAACCAGTGGAGAAAATACTTATTTTTTGCTTTATATAAGTTTGTAGTAACTTAAAAATAGAGAATGTCAAAAATCGAGGTACTTTAAAAATAATTTAAAAATGAACTAACTTTCTGAAGTTTTTCTAAACTACAACAAACCTTTTAAAGAACATTACTTCCTCTGGCTCTGGCCCTATAGCTTAGCCTGGTAGAGCGCTGGTCTTATATGACCGTTAATGGATCAAAACACCAAAACCATTAATTTCTGCTTGGAAAGCCAGAGGTCCTGGGTTCAAACTGCCTGCTACACTAGGCGAACGTACTCAAGTGGGATATTCTTCGAAATCCCACGACATTGCTGTATAGCGTAGCTGGATGAAATTCCCGGTAGGGCCACTTTTTCTTAAATAAAATCCAAATTAGAGAACAAAAAAATAAAAAATTTGAAAGAAAAATTACTTACAAATTACATCTACGATGTTTTTATAAGAAGAGAACAGAGGCATTCTAAAGCCGTAAGCCCGAATTTCGCAAGTTTTATGGTTCTGTTGCGCATCCATCAATTTGGTCTGTAGGTTTGAAGAATTCCATTTGAATTCCAGCGTAGAGTCGACGTTCTCAAAGACGCGTACTTCATATGGAGTCTTAAGATCAGTTGTAAAAGCCAGGTATCGATCCTTTTGATTATCTTTCTTAGTTTCTGTTCCCACAACTTTCACCTGGTAGGTATCACGATTCAAGTGATCAACATTACACATACCCACACCTAGCACTAGACCGCCAGTTATGAACATTCCCGGCCCTAAAGACTTTACTTTTTTTCCTAAATCATTTACGTTATCTCTTAATGACATTTTTGTATCCTCACTTTATGTTTATACCTCTTCTTAAAGGAAAGCTAATTAAAAATTTACTCCCCGTAAATAAATTAAGAACATTTCTCAGTAACTTCAGTCAAAGTTGCAGTAAACTTCACACTCTTTACCGTGGGATGAGTAACTACTTCACTGGTATCTCCTTTATGCAAGGTCAGCACTTGCTCACCTACCACTTTTCCCGTGGTTTTCTTGATGATATTGACGGCAACTAAAGGATTTTCTCCTTGACAATAATCAGGTGTTTTCATAAGCTTCCATTCCAACGCACCGGCCGCAGTATAACTTCCTTGACCTAACGATAAGCCATACTCTTCTCCATCACTGGTTTTTACTTTTACCGCAGAAATAGAACACTTATTGGCACAATCAGTCCTATACAAACTAGCCAGGCTTTTACATCCCTTATTGACACACAACAATCCTTGCTCACAATCAGCATTATATTCGCAGCCTACCACTTCTACTGCTGTAGGTTCAGCTTGCGCTCCCGGAGCAGGTTCTGGAGCAGTTGCTTGAATCGGTTTCTCCGCCTGCGCTGCCGGTTGCTGACAACCAAGTATAACAATCGCCACTAAAAGTACCGAAAAAACCAACATCTTTTTCATCATTAAGTTCTTATAAGAAGAAAGACGAGATATATAAAATTTTGTATCTTATAGTCGAGAAAAACAGCAGTCGAGAGCTTGCGAGACAGGTTTTACGATCATTCGATTAACCAGCTGGATTTTACGAATTCAACCTCTTCTTTCGCATCCGACTGCTAAAAAAAGAGGATTGATTTTTGATTTAAATTATTATCTGTGGTAGAATAGATACAGAATACAGGCCGACCACAGATATAAAATATCAAAAAGAAAAAAGTGCGGTAGCGGGGAGTCGAACCCCGGTCGCAGCCTCATTACAGATTTTTCGCAAATCTCTGGCAAGGCCGCATACTAACCACTATACGACTACCGCATATCTAGAAACCAAAATGTAAATTATTAATAAAGCTTGTTATTTTAATTAAGTTAAACAAATAAAAAAAAGAAAAAAGAAAAATCCTAAACTCTAATTTCTGGCTAAGCCAAACACTGCTCGTACAGCTACAACGATAGTTGCAGGGACGAAGAGGGTCAAAATTGAGTTCAAAATACTAACTAACTTGTCTACTCCTAAGCCGGCTTGTGCTGCAGCTCCTAAAACACTTGCACCAAGGTATGAAACTAATACTAGTACCGTACCTGCGGTCAAGAATGCTGATGCTTCCTGGGAAGTTATATTCAGCAAGCCTACTACAATTCCTAGCAAGAACACTACCCATATCATTTGGGCTGCATACGGACCAGTTAGTCCTACTCCTAAGAGTATTGCAAGAAGCAAACCTACTAAGAAGGACCAGCTTCCGAGCATATTAGCCCCACTCATTTTTTTTGCCATTACTATCACCTCTATTTATTCATACTAAGAACATTATGTTCCAGTACTGATGTTCAAGTAAAACTTTTTGGTATATAAGGTTTCCGAAAAACCCAGGGGACTTTTTCGAAACCCCAGAAATCTTTAATGTGTAAAAGCTTATGTCATTAGGTCAAAAAGAAAGTGATAAAGATTTCTGTAGGGTTTTGTTTTCCCGGAAGCCTCTTCAAGCAAAAACTTAATAAACAAACCACAACTCAAACAGCAAATCCCCCCTTAGTTTAGCGGCTAGAACACTCGGCTGTAGATGCTCTTTGGAATTGTCGTCAAGACTGAGATGAAAAAGAGCCAGCCAATAGCCACCGAGGGATCCCCGGTTCAAATGCCTGCTACACTAGGCGAACGTTGTCAAGTGGGATCTAACGATCCCACGAGCAGCCTTACAGTGTAACGGCGTGAAAGTCCGGGAGGGGGGACTTTTTAATTTTTGAAAAATTAATAATTAATATACGGGAAAATTAAAAATCTGCCAATCAATAGCTGTAACTACTAAAATATACAAAATAAACCGAAAAATAGAAAGCTTTATAAACAACCCCCTGTTTTTAGCTGAAAATGGCAGCAGATTCTCTACATTTCATTCTTTAAAACGATTGATTGGTAGACGTAATGCTGTTCACTGCTGCCCTGGTGGTGTAGTTCGGCCTAGCATGAAGCCCTGTCGGGCACCAGAATCCATATGGATTCTGCGCAGCGAGGCTTCGACCCGGGTTCAAAATGGTTGGAGAGGAATCACAATCAACGAAAATCCCGGCCAGGGCGTATGGGCCGGTAGCTTAGCTTGGTGGAGCGCTTGACTTTTACACCTGTAAAAGTGAAGAGATCAGGAGGTCGGGGGTCCAAATCCCCTCCGGCCCGCATTATCATAACATCAAAACAAAATCGGGGGCAAACGCAACAAAAATGAGCTTTAACGTCACAACTCATCAATTAGTCTGCAAGCACAGCAAAGTAGCTGATGCCGAGAAAGAAGCTCTATTAAAGAGATACGAAATTACGCAACAAGACCTCCCTAAAATCATGCTTCAGGATCCAGCCATTAAACATCTGGGAAGTAAAGCCGGTGACGTTATTAAAGTAGAACGCGAGAGCAAGACTGCCGGCAAAAGTGCATATTACCGCGAGGTAATTGAGGGATAAACATGGATGGATCAATTCTAGTGGGCTCATATTTTAAAGAAAAGAATATCGTAGATAGCAACATCCGTTCATTTAACATTCTTATCGAAAAAGGATTGCAGGAAGTCATAGAAGAAAATAAAGAAGCAGAACCTGCCATCATTCCTCACAATATTGAAAAATTCAAAATCCGCTTTGGAAGAATTACCGTCGGAAAACCGGAAATTACTGAAGCTGATGGAAGCAAGAGACCTATTTATCCTATTGAAGCGCGCCTGCGAAAAATTTCCTATTCCGCTCCTATTTATTTAGAAATAAGCACTTATGTCAATGATGTTCAGCGAGAAAACTTCGTTACGGAAGTAGGAAAAATTCCCATCATGCTGCGCAGTAAATATTGCCACTTGCATGGCTTAAGCAGAGAAGAATTAATTAAACGCGGAGAAGACGCAACTGATCCTGGTGGATACTTTATTATCAACGGAACAGAAAAAGTTATCGTTACCGTAGAAGACCTGGCCGGTAATAATTTCATTGTCGAAGAAGACGGCGCTTCGGGGTTCTCGGGCAGATATTTTGCCAGCAAGGGATCTTATAAAATACCGCACACTTTCGAACGGAAGAAAGACGGAATCTACTATTTGACTTTTACTCGGGTTAAGAGCATGCCCATCGTGATCATTCTGAAAGCACTAGGCTTAGTAAAAGACGAAGAGATCATGAAAGCAATCTCTACTGAGAAAAATTACGAAGAAATTATCTTAAACTTATTTGAATTCGTCGAAATTAAAACTCAAGACGATGCTATTGATTATATTGCCAAGAGAATTGGCGTAGCTCAACCGAAAGAAATTCGGATGGAAAGAACTAAAGAGTTATTGAATAAATACTTATTACCAAACGTAGGCATGGAACCAGTTTCCTTGCATGCTAAATCTCTCAATCTTTGTAAGATGCTCAAGAAATTTATCGACGTCAGCAACGGAACTAGACCTTCTGATGACAAAGATCACTACATGAACAAACGCCTGCGCTTGAGCGGTGACCTATTAATTGATTTATTCAGGGTCAATTTCAAAATCTTAGTTGGAGACATTCTCTACAATTTCCAGAGAATCATCAAGAGAGGAAAATTGCCATCTATCAGGGTAATTATTCGTGGAAAACTCTTGACTTCACGCCTTTATTCATCCATGGCTACCGGGGAATGGGTTGGCGGCCGACAAGGTATTTCCCAGCGCATGAGCAGAACTAATTACTTAGATATGATTTCACATTTGCAAAGAGTAGTAAGCCCTCTTTCAACCTCTCAGGAAAACTTCGATGCGCGAGCATTGCATTGTACTCACTTAGGAAGATTATGTCCTATTGAAACTCCGGAAGGTACAAACATCGGTTTGAGAAAAAATCTAGCCATGCTTTGTTCCATCACCCAGAGCCGAGATGAAAATGAATTATTAGAAAAAATGAAAAATATTGGATTACAGGAAGCAAAATAAAATGACTGAAGTATACCTAAACTCAAAATATGTTGGAACTGTAGAAAATCCTACTCACTTTGTAGGCGAAGTAAAAGACCTGCGCCGTAAAGGAGTAATTTCGGAAGAAGTTAGTGTCTACCATGATACTGCTTCCCAGGAAATCCATTTATATTCGGATGAAGGCCGCGCGCACAGACCTTTAATTATCATTAAAGAAGGAAAACCATTACTTTCAGAAAAGCATCTCAAGCAATTAGAAGAAGGAGAAATTACCTGGCACGATTTAATCCGCCAAGGAGTAATTGAATACCTTGATGCAGCAGAAGAAGAAAACGCTCTAGTAGCCTATGCTGAAGAAGAACTTACTCCAGCACACACTCACATGGAAATCGCTCCTGGTTCCATCAGCGGAATTACTACTGCTTTAGTTCCTTTCGGAAATTACAACCAATCATCCCGTCTGATCATTGGAAGCAAGAACCAAAAGCAAGCTTTAGGATTTTACGCTGCCAACTTTCACCTGCGCATGGACATGGATTCAAATCTATTGCATTACCCTCATTTCCCTATCGTTAAAACCAAGATTCACAATATCACTGAATACGATCAACATCCGTCTGGACAAAACATGATTGTCGCCGTGATGAGTTATGACGGGTATAACATGGAAGACGGAGTCATTTTAGGAAAAGCTTCCGTTGAACGAGGAATGTCCCGCAGTACTTATTTCCGACCGGTAGAGGCACAAGAGTTGCGCTACTCCGGAGGATTGATTGATGAAATTTCTTCTCCTAACAAAGACGTCAAAGGATATCGCAGCGAGCATGATTACCGCTTCCTAGAAAGCGACGGTATTTTGTATCCTGAAGCTAAAGTCAATGAAGGTGATGTTGTTATTGGTAAAACCAGTCCGCCACGCTTCTTGAATAGCATGGATGAATACAATTTAGCTGCTGCTACCAGACGAGAAAGTTCCATTAATTTAAAACACGGCGAAAAAGGAGTTGCTGATTTTGTCGTACTTACAGAAAACGAAGAAGGAAATAAATTAGTTCAAGTGCGCTTGCGTGATGAACGTGTTCCGGAAATTGGAGATAAGTTTACCAGCCGGCACGGGCAGAAAGGAGTGGTAGGTATTCTCGTACCTCCACAAGATCTTCCTTTCTCCGAGAGCGGTATCACTCCTGACTTGATCTTCACTCCTCATGGGGTTTCTTCAAGGATGACTGTATCTCACTTAGTAGAATTAGTAGGCGGTAAAGTAGGATCATTAGCCGGAAGATATGTTGACGGAACTTTATTTGAAGCGGAAAAAGAAGAAGATCTGCGAAAAGAATTATTGAATCTAGGATTCAAAGAAGACGGAACTGAAGTCTTTTACGACGGAAGAACCGGAAAGAAAATGATGGCCAGGATCTTTGTCGGAAATATGTACTACTTGCGCTTACGTCACATGGTTGCTAACAAGATGCAAGCTCGCGCTAGAGGACCAATTCAACTCTTAACCAGACAGCCTACCGAAGGTAAAGCTAAAGAAGGAGGTCTGCGACTAGGAGAGATGGAAAAGGACACCTTTATCGCTCACGGTGCTAGCCTCTTGTTGAAAGAAAGATTCGATTCAGACAAAGTAGTTATACCGGTCTGTGAAAAATCAGGATTGATGGGCTATTATGATGCCCGAAAAGGAAGAGCAGTCTCTCCTCTCTACGGCGAGAATTCCGAAATTTCCTATGTAGAGATAAGCTATGCATTCAAATTGTTACTTGACGAGATCAGAACTTTAGGTATTTACCCTAAGCTGCACTTGAAGAGTAAATATTAACAACACAATAATCAATAAAAAATAAAAAGGCAAAAACATGAATCCAGAAGTCCACAAAAAAATTGACAGCATCTCTTTCGAGATAATCTCTCCTAAGACCATGGTAGAAGCAGCTGCAGCAAAGATCGTTACTCCTGAATTATATGATAAAGAAGGATACCCGGTTGACGGCGGCTTAATGGATCTTCGTTTAGGAGTTATTGATCCTGGTCTAATTTGTAAAACTGATGGATTAAAATTAAAAGAAAGTTTAGGTCACTTCGGATACATTGAATTAGCTCGACCAGTAGTTCACATTAAATTTGTACGCCAAATTCTAGATTTACTCCGATCAACTTGTAAATCCTGCGGACGAGTTCTTATTCCGGAAGAGAAAGTAAAAAAATATGTCGCTCTCTTAAACAAGGAAAACGAAACAGAAGACCTTGAAACCAGACGCAGAAAAGTAAAAGAAATTGTCAGTAAATACAAGGCTAAAGATAAATGCCCTCACTGTAATGCTAAGCAAGATAAAATCAAGATTGAAAAACCATATAATTATTACGAAGGAGAAACTCGCTTAAGCCCTATCGAAGTTCGCGCACGTCTGGAAAAAATACCGGAAGAAGATGTCTTAATCTTCGGCTTTGATCACAAGCACTTCCGACCAGAATGGATGATTCTTACGGTATTACAAATTCCTCCCGTTACCATGAGACCAAGTATTACCTTGGAATCCGGTGAGCGCAGTGAAGATGATTTGACTCACAAGCTCGGCGATATCGTCAGAATCAATCAACGCCTCTTCGAAAATATCAACGCTGGAGCACCAGAAGTAATCATTGAAGATCTTTGGGACTTATTGCAGTATCACGTTACCACTTTCTTTGATAATGAAGTAGCTCAATTACCTCCAGCCAGACACCGCGGAGGACAACCTCTTAAAACCTTATCAGAAAGAATCAAAAGTAAAGAAGGACGTATCAGACATAACTTAGCAGGTAAGAGAACTGACTTCTCTGCTCGTACCGTTATCAGCCCAGATCCATTGATTGGTCTTAATGAAGTAGGAGTTCCTTTAAGCATTGCTTTGCAGCTTACTGTTCCTGAACGAGTTTCCGACTGGAATAAAGAACACCTCAAAAAATTGGTTGAAAACGGACCAAAGAAATACCCTGGCGCTAATTATGTGATCAAGCCTAACGGCAGACGTAAAACTATCACTGATGAGACTAAAGAAGAAATCCTGGCTGAATTAGAAGAAGGATTCATCGTAGAAAGACATTTAGTTGACGGCGATGTTGCTTTATTCAACCGGCAGCCATCACTACACCGAATGAGCATGATGTGTCATTTAGTGAAAGTTCTTCCCGGAAATACTTTCCGCTTGAATCCGGCTGTATGTAATCCTTACAACGCCGACTTTGACGGGGACGAGATGAACTTCCATATCCCTCAAAACGAAGAAGCGCGAGCCGAAGCAAGAATTTTGATGCTGGTAGAAACCCAGATCATCAGTCCTAGGTACGGATTAAGCGTAGTAGGATGTATTCACGATGCGATTACCGGTAACTACTTACTTACTAAAGAACTGGTACTTACTCGAAACGAAGCAGTGGACTTATTGTACAGCTGCGGAGTAGAAGATCTTTCTGCTTTGCCAGACAAAGAAAAAATTGACGGTAAAGAAGTCTTTTCAGTATTACTTCCTAGAGATTTCAACTTCTTAGGAGAAGACAAAGCCGGAAACCAAGTTAAGATTGTTCACGGTCTTTTGAAAACCGGAGTTATGGACAAATCCAACCTAGGTCAGGAAAGCGGATTGATGTTGCGAAATGTTTACGAACAATACGGCCCTGCCTTTACTGCTGACTTGCTAGGAAAAATTTCAAAACTAGGAATTGCCGTGCTTACTCGAAGAGGATTCTCTATCGGTGTCGGTGACCTTGAATTATTGGAAGAAACCAAAATAGAAATCAATAACGCTATCAAGAAAGCAGAAGATGAATCTATGAAACTTATCGACGAGTTTTACGCAGGAAAATTACAAGCTCTGCCCGGAAGAACTGTCTCTGAAACTTTAGAATTACGAATTTTGGAAGCTCTTAACCGCGCCAGGAACAAAAGCGGGGACATTGCTATCCGCCAGGCTAAAGACAGTTCTGCTTTGACCATGGCTAAATGCGGATCACGAGGAAATCCTTTGAACATCGCGCAGATGACTGCCGTCGTAGGACAGCAAGCTCTACGTGGAAAAAGAATTGAATCAGGATTCAAAGGAAGAACCCTTTCCTATTTCAAAACTAAAGATCTAAGTCCGAAAGCACGCGGATTTATCAGAAATAATTTCAAGAGCGGTTTGACGCCGAGCGAATTCTTCTTTGGAGCAATGACCGGAAGAGACGCACTGATGGACACTGCTCTGCGAACACCTAAATCAGGATACCTTTACCGAAGATTGTCTAACGCCATGCAGGATCTGAAAGTAGCTTACGATGGTTCAGTCCGCGATGCCAGCGGAAGAGTAGTACAATTCTCCTACGGAGAGGACGGCTTAGACGTTTCCAAGACCAAGAACGGTGTTGTTGATGTCAAAGAAGTAATTCAACAAATTGCAGGTGAAGATAACTAATGAAAGGCGACCATGATAAATCAATTGAAGAATACGCAGATAAATTGTCCCCTTTTATGCTTCAAGAAGTTAAGCAGCATATTTCTGCCAACATCTCTAAAGCAGACCTAATTAAAGTAATGGAAAAATTAGTTTCTGCACATAAAAC
>DATDUF010000010.1:0-2396 GCA_035290485.1 Candidatus Nanoarchaeia archaeon | reverse complement strand
CTAGCCCTGCGCAATATGACTCAAGGGGCATACTTAAAGACTTTCAACAAGAAAACAAAGATTGATGACGCTCTAGCTGACGAAATTATCAGTGCAGCCCAATCCAGCGGCAGAAGCAACGCTATTGCCAAGAAGCGGGATCTAGAACGTCAGGCAGCAAGTAGTAAGTAAGCAATTAGGTGTGGTTTTACGTGTTCTTTCATTATGGCCTATACTACTTTTAGCACAGACAATGCAGATTATGTTTTGCAGTTAGGAAATCACAAGTTTAGGAATAAACAAGTTGATATTTTCGAAGGAATTGATGCTTTGGTGATAGAAAATTCAAATTGTACTCTTCAAAACCTCTTTGAAAAAAAATTTCCACAATATAGTCTGGCTTTTGAATTCTGTGCTGAGAATAATGTTCCTGTATTCGGAGCAGATGTCGTATATCATCCTACTGACAATGATTTTTCTTCTTTAGCCAAAAAGCATTGGCTGCTTCTCCCTTTACTTTTGTATTACGGGTTAATCTCAAAAAGCGAGATTTCTGATCTTCATTCAAACTTAATTACTGAGCTAGATTTTGAGATTCAACAACCGCTTACAACGGGAAGAAATGCCATAAATGCTCGGAAAATAGAAGAATTTGTAGTTCCTACCGTGAATGAAAAGATAAAGAAAAGACCTTATCTTGGTTTGATGTATGGATTTTTTCACTTAGGGATTAAGAAAGATTTAGAAGATAAAGCAAGAAGAGATTCCACCATAGCAAATTTACAAAAAAATTTTAAAAAGAATCATTTAAACAGGATTCAAGAAGCAAATTACAAGAGAAGAGAATGGAAATTTCAAAGCCACACCGTGAATCTTTTTGAATAAATTTGATTTTATTTTTATTCTTTTATTTTAGATTTCTTCCACTTCTTCAGAAATTCTTCCTTAAATTCCATAAACTTCCCTTTCTTAATACTCTCTTTTGCTTTTTCTACTAATTGCAGTACAAAATGAAGATTATGGATGCTCATCAATCTCTTCGCTGCCGGCTCTTTGATTTTCACCAGATGATGAATATAGGCCTTGGTATACGTTTGACAAGTGTGGCACTTACAATTTTTATCGATGGGAGTAAAATCGTGCTGGTGTTTTAATCCATCAAGGTAAATCTTGCCGTCAGCAGTAAAAATAGTTCCATGCCGGGCATTCTGCGTCGGATAGACTGAATCAAAACAATCGATGCCTCGGCTGATCAATTCTAACAACTCCTCAGGACTGCCTACCCCCATGACATAGCGCGGTTTGTTTAAAGTAATAAAAGGCAAGGCTGCGTCCACCGCTGCATACATATCTTCTTTCGGTTCGCCAATTGCCACACCACCGATAGCGATACCATCAAAATCAAGAGAGTTGATAAATTTGGCCGATTCTTCACGTAAATCAGGATAAAAATTTCCTTGGACAATGCCAAATAATAATTGTTGAGGATGTTGAGAATCGCCTTTTAATTTTTGATGCCATTGTAATGACTCCTTACCCCAGCGATGCGTATTTACCATAGCCGCTTGTGCTTCTTCTTTACTTACTCCATACCCGGACATATCATCTAACATCATCGCGACATCACTGCCTAGAGTCAGTTCGATGTTCATAATTTTCTGTGGGGTTATTACCACAGGGCTATTGTCAAATGGATTTCTAAAATGTAATCCCTTTTTACTCTTCTTCTGGAAAATATTGCGGGACATCTGAAAACCACCGCAGTCAGTAAAAATAACACCTTTAAAATTCATAAATTGATGTAAGCCCGATAACTTTTGTACTGTATCTATTCCCGGTTTGAAACTCAGAATTAACGCATTAGAAATAAGTGCTTTCACTCCTGCTTCTCTATAGTCATCAGTGGTGATATGTTTCCCAGTCGCCTTAGTTGCCGCAGGCATAAAGAAAGGCGTTTCAATAGTACCGTGAGCGGTCTTGAGCTTTCCTACTCGCGCTTTTCCTTCTTGGTGAGTTATGGTGAATGTCATTCTAACCTCTATTTTGGCGTATATTTTTTAAATAATACTGTTGTTTTATTGACAATGATAATTATAGGTGTAGAAACCACGGCTCATACCTTTGGTGTAGGCATTGTAACTGACAAAGGTAAAATCCTTGCTAACGTTAAGGATAGTTATACTTCTAAAGATGTAGGGATGATTCCGCATGAGATTGCTGAGCATCATGAAAAATTTTCTGAGAAAATTCTTAAGGAAGCGTTCAAAGCAGCTAAGGTAGAATGGAAGGATATTGATCTGATTGCCTATTCTGCTGGTCCAGGATTAGATCCAGTACTCTGGAGAGGTTATACTATTATCAGCAAATGGGCGAGGGAGAATCAAAAGAAAATGGTCGGCGTAAATCATTGTTGCGCA
>DATDUF010000009.1:0-3523 GCA_035290485.1 Candidatus Nanoarchaeia archaeon | reverse complement strand
ATGACGATGTCCTGCAGATTAGATTTTGGAACAATCACGGTTTTGATTCCGGCATCAATGGCTGCTTCTACTTTGGAAGAAACGCCGCCTACCGGAAGAACTTCTCCTCGTACTGATAATGAGCCGGTCATAGCTACTTCTTGTTTGATAGGGATTTCTTTGAGTGCAGAGATGATGGCAGTAGCAACGGCAATGGAAGCTGAATCTCCTTCTACTCCTTCATGAGTCTGCAGGAATTGTACGAAAATATCTTTCGTTTCTTTAATGTCTTCTCCGAAGTATTTCTGGATAATAGCAGAGACGTTCTTGACGGCTTCTTTGGCAATTTCGCCTAATTTTCCAGTAGCAATAATTTCTGCTTTCTTACCGCCAGGAGTTACTTCTGCTTCGATCGGTAATAAAATTCCTGAATATGCTGTTCCGCCCCCGATAACTGCTAATCCGTTTACTCTTCCGATCCGTGAGCCGGAAGTCATAATCACCTCGTATTCTTTCTTGCGTTCAATATACTGGTCAGCTATTTGCTGTTCTAATGGACGAGCTAACACTTTTGCTTTCTTGACATGTTCTTTAGTGACGAACTCTGCTCCTTCCTCTTTAGCTAAATCGCCTGCGGCTCGGACTAATCCGCCTAGACCGCGGAGATGTAAAGTGAGATGTGCTTTGCGATTAGCTCTTCGGCGTGCTTCTTCCACAATAGCCTTGAGAGCAGATAGGTCGAAATGAGGAATTTTTCCGTCCTCTTTTTTAATCTCTTGAGCTACAAAGCGAGCAATCTTAGTGCGATTTTCTTTAGTATCGGGCATGGTTTCATTCATGTATACTTCATACCCATAACCGCGGATTCTGGAACGCAAAGCGGGATGCATGTTCTTGATCGTTTCCATATTTCCTGCGGCGACTAAAATAAAATCGCAAGGTACCGATTCTGTTCTGACCATCGCTCCGGCGGAGCGTTCTGATTGTCCGGTAATAGGAAATTTCTTTTCTTGTAAAGCAGATAATAATTCCTGCTGTGTTCGGGGATGCAAGGTAGCGATCTCATCGATAAATAAAACTCCCTTATGCGCTTTATGAATCATCCCTGCGACGACACGCTGATTAGCTGGTGTTCCTAGACCTCCGGATTGGAAAGGGTCATGCAGTACATCACCTAGCAAAGCTCCGGCATGTGCTCCAGTAGCATCGAAGAAAGGTGCTATTTTTTTGCTGTGATTGTCAACAATAACTTTAGGCGCGATATTCTTGGGAGTCTGAAACATGCGCGGACCCATGTTGAGGGTAAGAGCGAATCCAGCCAGAAACAACATGCCTCCTAAGAAAAAAGCAGTAAACATGAGATCGGAATGATAATGATATCTTACCCACCACGGTAAAATAAAAGTAACTAAGGCAATGAAGAATAAAATCAAGCTGTTATTTTTGAGAGATTGGTTAGCATCCAATAAATATTTTTGTGCTTCTTCTCTTCCTTTTCCTGCGGTGAGGGTTTTGATAAAAGGATTATTTTCGTCATTAAGATTAGGATAGGAAAGGATATCTTTCAAATCAGATTTAGGCAGCAGCTCCGCCAGGGCCATTCCTAGCATAGACTTACCGGTTCCCGGTTCGCCAATCAACAGAACGTGTCTTCTTTGTTGTGCAGCTTTCTTGATAATCTTGACTGCTTCCTCTTGGCCCAGCACTTGATCTGCAATTTTTTCCGGAACTTTGATATTCTTTGTGGTAGCAGTTTGGTCTGATTTCATGGATATATAGAACACCTACGTGGTAGTGACTCTTTCTAATGGTTTTTATCTTTATCCTTTAAAAATGTTGCGACGTTTTCCTTCGGATTATGAAAGCAATTTCTTGTTTATTTTATCTCTTTGATGTCAGAGATGTATCCTGCTAAAAGACCTAAATTTTCAGCTTGGCGATAGAGTTTTTTGTCAACATACTTTTGGAAGGGGAGGGCTATGGGGTTTCCGTCGAAGAGGATGACAACTAGTTCTCCCTCTCCTCGCCCATATCTATCGGGATCAGCATAGCGGGCAAAGACGACGGGATGTTGTTGCCATCGATTTCCAGTGTTCAGCACTTCCACTCTTGACGGAACAAAGAAATGATATTGGGATGTAGCTAAAGAAACTGCCTGCTTGCTGATTCTATATTTTGCTTTATCCTGCAGATTGAGGTAATTTTCTGTGATTATAGTAAAAGATTCTGGAGAATCAAATTCTACGTACATGCTTAGCTCTCACTGCTCGGACTTTTGTTTTCCTTTCTGAGCCAGAGAAATAGTGATCTCGTCAAAATGTTTGGGCTGGTCCATCTCAATCTTGTGTTCATTTTCCAGATGCAGCAAAGGCATGAAGGTGTACACTTTTTCTTGTTTTCCGGCCTTAGGCGGAAGAAGTTTAGTGTAAGTTACTTTTGCTTCTTTATCTTTGTTGTAATAATAAGTTATTTTATGGTACACATCTTTGATCACATCCATGATATCGGTTTTCCGATGCGGCCGGTAGGGAAAAGCCACTGGTCTCTGCTGGGCCAGAATTCTTTTTTTGCTGGCCATGGCGCGTTGCAAGGCTTCAACTAAATCGTGTACAGAAACTTTTCTGTTTCGAGGCTGCGGATTGCGAGGAATCAACTGGGGATGAGCCAGGTCAGGATTGCGCAGTCCTGCTTCTATTTCGCCAAAGAGTTCGTCTTCAGGCATCTCATCAGTTTGGTTGAGAAGCCTATCTAAATTGGAAATATCGTTTTCTACCAGATGAGTGGCTTTGATTTTTAGTAGAATTGCGGCAGCCAGAACAATCTTGCCCGGAATTTTCAGATCATGCTCCTGCATCTCTCGGATAATCTTGATGAATTTTTGCGCTAACAGCGAGACGTCAATATCCCAAGGATCCATCTGTTCGCTTTCCACTAATTCGTAGATGATCTTTCTCCAGCCGAGTTCATCCTGATCCAAAAGTAAAGCGACTAATTTTTCTTGCATGATGCTAAGAATCTGTAGAGATTTAAATGTTTATTGCTTTAAGAATTAAAAGATAATATTAACTATTTTCCTGTCAAATAACCTAAGTAATACTCAAGGCTAGTACAGATGAGATCAAAGCGTGTCCCTTGATATTCAAAACGCACCCAGCCGCGTACGTAGGTGGCAGGAATGTGTATCTGTTCATATTCAGCAACGCCCAAATTTTCCAGAAGAGATTTAACAGTTCCTCTAGATTTTGTTCCTGGATCTTTATCCCAGGCGCCTAAATCGATATCATAGTAAGTGGTTCTTTCCAAGGCGCTTCCGGCCAGACGAACGTGAAGCCCTTCTTTACTGAGTTCTTTAAGGACGGTTTGCAAATTTGATTGATCTTCTGCTCGAATGTTTGGGAATTGTTTAGAAAGCGATTTTTTAGGATCATATTTTTTAGTCATTAATCGTATGTTAGATAAATGACTTATAAAATTTATGATTTTGTTTTTGTCCTGTCTCAAATCTTCACTTTGTTTTTTTTTGATTTTTACTTATAAATTTTTA
>DATDUF010000008.1:0-2168 GCA_035290485.1 Candidatus Nanoarchaeia archaeon | reverse complement strand
TAGGCAAAAGCCCAGATGAAGTCTGTAAAGAAGGAAGGCAAAAAGAACTAGAGGCAATACTTACAGATGCCCTCATTGGCGCTCAAGGCGGTTAGAATTCTAAAATTTATTTTTCTTAATCTTCAGCAAATAGCCAATGTTATTGGCCAGCAAATGCAAGATAGGACTGACAATCATCAACAATAAAACTGTTCCTGCCGGCGGGACGTACACTAGAAACCCTAGCAAAAGTCCGCCGATAACAAAATCAACTTGATCCCAGCCCCACCAGGGATTGCCAGATTTGATTCCCTGCTTTCTCTTATAGAAACTTTTCACTAGATCCCCTAAGATAACTCCTGCGCCTTGCAAAAAACCAAAATACCCAGGGAAATCAGCATAATCAATCAAGGCCCAGCTCTGAAATCCAATATTATAGAGCGCTTTTTGTAATAAAAAAACTAATCCACCCACCAGAATAGCAACCACCAATCCTCGCCAGGTTTTATGACTGCCAAATAACTTCTCGTGAATAGGCTTTCCTCCGAAAGGAATCCAGCGCAATAATATCGGCGCCATGTTAGCGATATATCCAGGCAGGAAAAAATAAAGTGATTCAATAATCATGATCAACAAGAGAACGTACGCTTATTTAAAACTAACTCTTATCTTCCGATTAATTATCTTCATTTTCGATAATCCAATTACTATTTCCCAAAACTAAAAACTATTTAAAGCAGTGCTTTTGATTCAAACTACCTAAAAAAGAAGTGAAAACGAGTAACTACTTAGGAAAGAAATAGTTTTCCTTTCGAGTGAAAACAAATCTTTATCTAGTTCAGTAGTTTACTACTTGCAAAAAAGGGGGCGGCGCAGTAGTTTTTTTATTGCTCGCATTAGAACAGGAGAAGAAAAAGAACTAGGTAAATCTATCTCCGACAAAAAAAAAGGTGATTAGGATGGAACATAGGAGCATATTAGCAGAGCAAAAAGGTCTTCAGGTAAAAAGATACTTCACGAAAGAAGGAGTAAGTCCTTTTGAAATGTGCAAGTATGAAAAACGAACTTCTACCATCCGCAATCCTGACGGTTCTGTAGTTTTTCAGATGAATGATATCGAAGTTCCTCACTTCTGGACTCAAGTTGCTACTGACATCCTGGCTCAAAAATATTTTCGTAAAGCCGGAGTTCCATTGAGAAATGAAGATGGAGAATTATTATTAGATGAAAATGGAAAAGTTATCAGCGGCAGCGAAACTAGTATTAAACAAGTAGCCCATCGCATTGCCGGCTGCTGGAAACATTGGGGAGAACGCTACGGTTATTTCACCTCGCCCAAAGATGCTGTTATTTTCTATGAAGAAATGGTTTTCATGATCATCCATCAATTTGCTGCTCCTAACAGCCCGCAATGGTTTACCACCGGCTTGAACTGGGCTTACGGATTGACCGGACCGGCACAGGGACACAGCTATGTCGATCCCATCACTAAAAAATTAGAATATTCCAAAGATGCCTACACTCGAAATCAGCCTCATGCCTGTTTTATCCAATACGTCAATGACGATCTGGTGCGAGAGGGAGGAATATTCAGTTTGCTTACCCGAGAAGCGCGCATTTTCAAATACGGCAGCGGTACTGGAAGTAATTTCTCCAATCTACGAGGAAAAGGTGAACGACTTTCCGGCGGAGGGCAGAGTTCCGGCTTGATGAGTTTCTTAAAAATATTTGATGTCGCTGCCGGCAGCGTTAAGTCTGGCGGAACCACTAGGAGAGCAGCCAAGATGGTTTGCTTAGATTTGGATCATCCGGAAATTGAAGACTTCGTGTGGTGGAAAGTACGCGAAGAAGAAAAAGTTGCCAGCTTGGTTACCGGAAGCAAAATTCTCAACCAGAAATTATCAACTTTAATTGAACTGGCCAAGAACAAAGAAGATGCATTGCAAGATAAAGAAGTGCAGCAAGCCTTGCAGGAAGCCGCAGCGAGTAATATTCCCGTAAATTATTTAGTCCGCGCTTTAGATTTGGCCAAGCAAGGATATGAATTGCCCTTGAATGAGTTTGACACTCATTACGAGTCTGATGCTTACCTGACTGTCTCAGGACAGAACAGCAATAATTCTGTGCGCATCCCTAATCTTTTCTTTGAAGCCTTAGAGAAAAAAGGAAAATGGCAATTAAAAGGAAGA
>DATDUF010000007.1:0-6888 GCA_035290485.1 Candidatus Nanoarchaeia archaeon | reverse complement strand
ACGCACATTAAAAGATTAGTCTGTACATCCGCACGCAATTCTGATGCATAAAACTCTAAATGACAATTCGTACACGCCATTACCAAATCATTAAAATTCTCATCCATACCCTTCACCTTTTTTAGGAGATTGAGAACAAATAGATTTAAATATTTTTCTGAAGGGCAGTAGCTATTCAGTCCCACAAGCAAACGTTTAATAATACCACTAATTCATCAAAACTATGAAAACCTACACCGGCGGATGCCATTGCGGCAAAGTACGCTATGAAGTGAGCATGGACTTACAGAAAGTCATGACCTGCAACTGTTCACACTGCCACAAGAAAGGATTTGTGCTCTCTTTTGTTCCCGCCAGCCAATTCAAATTACTTTCCGGAAACGATAATCTCAGCGAATACCGCTTCAATAAAAAGAAAATCCAGCATCTTTTCTGTAAAACCTGCGGCACCCAGTCTTTTGGCCGAGGAAAAGCTCCCGATGGCTCGGATACGGTTATGGTTAATGTCCGCTGCCTGGATGATGTCGATTTCAGCAAGCTTCCAAGCACAGAATTTAATGGGAAGGATTATTGATGTTAACTTTAGATGCAATATTGAGAACTCTTAAGATGGAAAGCGCTTTAGGTTCGGTTAGAGACAGTTTTTCTCAAAATTATGCTTGCAGAAGAGCAGGAGCTGTGGCCTTAAGTAACTCTTCTTACAAAATAAAAATAGAATATTCTAAAGCTTCTAATTTAGAAACAAGGCAAGAATATCTGCATCCCAACTTTACTTATTATTAATTGCCATCCAAACCTTTTTTAACTTTCTCAACTTTCTTCTCTTATGAAACTCAAACCTTTCCAGTCTTATCTTAAACAAAAGGGAATTGATTTAGTCTTTCTCATCCATCCTGATCCTAACATTATCTACTTCACCCAGATGAAGCCATCGTTCGCCTTCCTTTTAATCACACCTGACACTGCATCCTTATACCTTTCCAAGCTAGACATGCCCCCACATATCAAGAACCTCTCCGTGATTTCGCTGCGAAAAGACTGGGAGAAGAAAACTTCTGATCCAAAAATTAAAACCATTGGAGTCAACAAAAGCAGCATCTCCTTATCATATGTGGAAAAATTACATAAATTATATCCGCATGCTAAGCTGGTCGATATCTCCTCAGTTCTGAATGATCTGAGAGCACAAAAAACTCCTGAAGAAATTCAAAAAATAACCACTGCTTGTACCATCACTTCCAAAGCTTTCAACCAATTGATTAATGATTTCTCTCCTAAAAAATTCAAAACTGAACGTCATATCGCTTTCTTCTTAGAAAAATTTATCCGCGAGCATGAGGCTGAGCTAGCCTTTCCCACTATCGTGGGCTCAGCAAAAAACAGCGCTGTTCCACATCATGTAACTTCATCTGAAAAATTAAAACCAGGATTTCTGCAGCTTGACTTCGGCGCAGCCTACCAAAATTATTGTTCAGACATGTCTCGATCCTTATATATTGGAAAACCAACTAAATCAGAAAAAGATCATTATCAATTATTGCATGCCGCTCAGCTTGCGCCGATACAAAAAGTTACACTTAACAAACCCTACATGGAATTAGACAAAATTTCCCGCAAACATTTAGGAAAATATTCTTCTTACTTCATCCATTCTCTTGGACACGGCGTAGGAGTAGAAATCCATGAAGCACCTGCCTTTTCTCAGGAAGCTAAACAAGTGATCAAAGAAAACCATATTTTTACTATTGAACCGGGCATTTATTTTCCCGGAAAATATGGTATCAGAATAGAAGATACACTTCTCTTTGCGGGCAAGGCAAAAATCCTGACTACTGCTCCAAAAGAATTGATAATCTTGAAATAAGCTTTTTTACACCATAAACCTTTTAAAACCGCAGAAAAATGAGCAAGATTAAGGGATATTAACAGAAACCATACGGAAATTGAGAATTTCCGGGGTTTCGAAATTTGCAAATGAGCAAAATTTCCAAAACCTTTATAAATAAGCTGATGGGGCTGTAGTGTAGCCTGGTAAAGATGACAGCTGTTGTCTTTAGGTTACTATCACTAATGGTTTGGGTGAGCTTCGGCGATGACCGGAAAAACAAAAAAACCATTGAACCCCGGTTCGAATCCGGGCAGCCCCACTCACAATAACTATGTCAAGCACAAAAAGATTCGGAGCACGATACGGACCAAGTTTAAAGAAGAAATTTGCTCTTGCTGAAGATCAGCAAAGAGCAAAGCATAAATGCCCTTCGTGCAACAAGACCAGCGTAAAACGCCTAGCTTTAGGGATCTGGCAATGTCTTAAGTGCAATGTTAAATTCGCGAGTAAAGCTTATACTACTAACTAAGGTGCCTAATGTACTATATCTGTTTTGATTGCGGAAAAAAAGTAGAAGATGAATATACTAGAGTTAAGATCCGCTGTCCATACTGCGGAGGAAAAATTCTCTACAAAGACCGCCGTACCGTGGTTAAAGTAAAAGCACGATAGTTTTTTTCATTAGTTTTCCTAATTTACTTATCTACTTCCCATGAACCAATCTAAAATAGCCCAGTTGCAGCTGCTTCAGCAGAATCTACAAAATCTCGTTCTCCAAAAACAACAATTTCAAAACAATCTTCTGGAGTTGGAATCAGCTCTGCAAGAAATCAAGACTTCAGGGAAATGTTATAAGATCCTTGGCCATATCATGATTGCCTCTTCTCCGGATAAGCTTTCTAAAGAACTTCAGGAAAAAAAAGAAATGACTAATGTACGACTGAAAAATTACCTTTCCCAGGAAGAAAAGCTTAAAAGAAGCATTGAAGATACACAGAAAGAAGCTCTCAAGGAAATGAAAGATCATGAATAATAATTTTGAAGAAGTCATTGCTCGCCTGGAAGAATTACGCGAAGAGTTTGATTCTAATAAAAAACTCAAAGAGAAAATGAATTCCGTTATTTCTATCCTGCGCAAGAATCCTGATCTGGTCATTGAAAAAGCGTTGACTGAGCTGGAAGAATTAAATTCCATGAACCTTCCATCTTACCATAGAACTCAAGTTTGGGATGTTGTGAGCTTATTAGAGAGTTTAAAGAATTAATTTTAGAAGAATCTATCTATTATTATCTATTCCTTCTTAACTTTAAATTTTGACTTCAAAAATAAAGTATTAGGTACATACAAGGTATCGCCATATTCGGTTATGATTTCAGTTTCCAGGTAGCCGATCTTTTCTACTCTTCCTGAGATTTCCTTTACTTCTACTCTTCGGCCTACGGTGATCCGTTCATCTTTATGCAGGATAATCCACGCTACTAAATTCGGGATGACATCTTTCAGGCCTACAATAAAAGTAAGTATCAAGAGCATTAATATCGCTCCTACAATCAGATACAATACAATGGAAGTTATTCCTAGGCGATTAAGGAAAAAGACAATGAAAACGAGATAAATCACATATGATACAATCAGGCTGATCCATTTTTCTAAATTATGAGTTATCCCAACTTTACCCATGATGTGGTTTAACTCCACTTCTTTCAGAATTTTACTCAGCAATTTTTGCGCCAAGATTCCCAGCGCAAAACCTACTATGAGAATAATAACACCTTCCACAATCAAAGAAAAATATGATTCCGTGGTGTTTACAATGGCGCTAACCGTTTCGTTCACCATAGCCCTTTAATCCCTAGATTGGTTTATAAAGATTACGAATAATTACAAATAAATTAGGAAGAAAAGATATAAAAATAATGTAGTGAGAAAGATCGCATGGTTGACTATAACAAGCAAATCAAAGAATTCGAAGACGAGCTGAAAAAAACAAAATACAATAAAGCTACGCAAGGCCATATTGGTATTGTTAAAGCGAAGATCGCTCAGCTTAAGGAAAAACAAGAATCTCGCACTCAAAAAAAGACTGGAGCTTCTGAGTATGGTTATTCTGTACGTAAATCGGGAGATGGTACGGTACTGCTGTTAGGATTTCCTTCCGCCGGTAAATCAACTCTTCTCAACAAATTAACTGGCGCAAATTCTGAAGTTGCTGCCTATGCTTTCACTACCTTAACCGTCATTCCGGGAATGATGGAATATAAACAAGCAAAAATCCAGATTCTCGACGTTCCGGGAATTGTCAGCGGCGCTGCCTCCGGAAAAGGAAGAGGTAAAGAAGTTTTGAACGTTATTCTTAACGCCGATTTAGTTTTAATGGTAGTCGATGTAACCCATCCTGAACATTATCCTGCTATTCTAAAAGAAGTCTGGGATTCTAACATTCGCCTTAACAAGACCAAGCCAGAAGTTTTCATCAAGAAAAAAGCCTATGGCGGGATCAACATCGGCAAGACCGTTCCTACCGAAGTCGATGATGAAACTATCAAAAAAATTATGCGTGAATTCAAGATTGTCAGTGCAGACGTCTTGATCCGCAGCCCCATTGATGTTGACGCTTTCATTGATATCATTGAAGGAAATAAAAAATATGTTCCAGCCATCACCTGCCTGACGAAGATCGATATTACTGATGCCGCGAAAGTAGAAAAAGTCAAAAGAGAATTGAATGCGGACATTTGCATTTCTGCTGAACAAGATCTCAATATTGAACTATTGAAAGAACAGATTTTTGAAAAGATGGATTTCATGCGCATCTGCATGAAAGAACCTAAAAAAGATGCAGATACCAAAGCTCCCTTGATCATCAAGCGCAACTCTACTGTCGGTGATGTCTGCAATAAACTGCATAAAGACTTTGTCAAGAAATTTAAGTTTGCAAGAGTTTGGGGCTCCTCTGCCAAATTCCCCGGCCAGAGATTGATGACTAATCACGTTTTGCGGGACAAAGATATTTTAGAGATTCATTTACGATGATTAAATTATTTTCATCAAATAATTAATATTTAAACATATTTTTGTAAGTCTTCTATATTTTTTTCTAACGTTTTCATCACTTTTTTTGTTTCCTGCCTGCCATAATATCCAAATAGGATTGCAGCGAGAGAAGCAAAAGCCAATGGAACACTAGGATTTTGGAGATGTTCCTGATAAAATTCGTAAGAACCAATACCTATACCTATGCCTAAGCTAAGTGAAGAAAATTTGGATAAATTTTTCATTAAATCATATCTCATTTCTAGGTCAAATAGTTTAATATAATTTAGCGTTCTAACTTCTTCCGGAGTCAATCCAGTCCTTCTTTGTACCGGATCAACATATCTAGAATTAAATTTATCAGGATTATTTAACCGATTATATGCCTCTGTTATTTCCTTAAATTTCTGCTCAGCCTCAGCATTACCTTTATTCCTATCCGGATGATATTGCAAGACTAATTTCTTGTAGGCTTTCTTGATCTCTTGTTCGGTTGCTGTTTCCGACACTCCTAAAACATCATAATGGTTCTTCATATAATCTTTTTTTAGGCATATTTTATAAATTTACTGGAAATTAATCACTCATGTGTGGCATCATTGGCATCTTCAACGACAAGGACGCTTTTAACAAAACAAAAACAGCTCTAGCTATGTTACACAATCGTGGCAAAGACGGCTTTGGCATCGCCAATGAACATGAAATCCAGCATCATCATGATCTGAAAAAATTCTATCCGCTCAAAGACCGATACATTCTTGGCCATGCCCTTCATGCCATAGTCGATCATATTCCCCAGCCCATCAAAAAAGTTGGTACTTTAGCAGCCAACTGCGAGATTTACAACTGGAAAAAGCTGAAGCAGAAATACAACTTCAAAGTGCAAAATGATGCAGAAGCTTTACTGGCCTTCTTGGATAAATTCGGCATAGAAAATCTCGATGAACTTGACGGTGTCTATGCTTTTGCGTACTGGAATGAAGATACTCTCCATCTAGCCCGCGACATTCTGGGAGAAAAACCGTTGTGGTATAGCCACACTACGGACAGCTTTGCCTTTGCTTCAGAAAAGAAAGCCCTCGAAAAACTAGGCTTCCTGGACATTCAGGAATTAAACCCTCGGCAGATAATTAAGTACACCATCTCACAAAACAAGGTAGAATTCATTTCCCGAAAATTCTTTACTTACCTTCCTGAACATACGGAATCTTTTGAAGTGCTTAAAGAAAAAACTGCCCTACTTCTCGATAAATCTATCGAAAAACGTATTCCTGAGAAAAAGTTCGGCCTTTTATTTTCCGGGGGAATTGACTCAACTTATCTGGCAAAATACCTCAAAGACAAGGGACACGACTTTACTTGCTACACAGCTGTTCTAGATACAGAATCAGCAACAATTCCACCTGATCTCGAAGCAGCTCAAAAAGTAGCAAAGGAACTAGGCTTGAAATTAAAAATTAAAAAAATCAAGCTGGCAGAAATCCCTCCATACCTACAAAAAATAATTCCCTTAATTGAAGATTCTAATGTCGTAAAAGTTGGAGTAGCTTTAACCTTCTACGTGGCTTGCGAATTAGCTAAAGAAGATGGCTGCAAAGTCATTTTCTCCGGCCTAGGAAGCGAAGAGATCTTTGCCGGATATGAGCGACATAAACAGTCGGGTAATATTAATCAGGAATGTATTTCAGGATTGTTAAAGATGTATGAACGGGATTTGTATCGGGATGATGTTCTGACTATGGATAATAATCTGGAATTACGGTTGCCTTACTTGGATTTTGAATTAATGAAATATGTACTGAAAATTCCTGGAAAATATAAGTTAAAAGAGGGGATGGGAAAGCATATTCTTCGTGAAATTGCTTTGGAGGAAGGAATTCCTCCAGAGTTTGCGTTTAGGAAGAAAACCGCAGCTCAATATGGGTCCAGATTTGATTATGCACTGGGAAAATTAGCGAAGAAAAATAAGTTTTCCTCTAAATCTGCCTATCTGCGAACTTTTTATCCTGCTCATAATTTACGGTTG
>DATDUF010000006.1:0-5860 GCA_035290485.1 Candidatus Nanoarchaeia archaeon | reverse complement strand
TTTGAAGGTTCTGGAGATAATACTATCTCCTCTAAGGTATTGTTAAAACATAAGATCAATATCATCGGCCCGTATCCCAATCAATATATCCAGGGGAACCTGAATTTCCACGAAAAGGGAAATGAGATTGAGTTAGTCGCTGAAGTGAAGAATCTTGGAAAAGAAGATCTCCAAAAAGTGCAGACTACATTCTACGTTAACGATAAAGAGCAGAAACAACAGGAATTAGAAACAGACACGACTGCGTTAAAGACCAAAGAAACAAAATTGCTTACTGCCACCATTGATAGGGATAATTTTGATGACGCTGGGCAATATGAAGTTTCTGCTATCACTAGATATGATGATCAAACCTTGGAATTGTACAAGACTTTAATTGTCGGCAAGCCAGAAGTGGAGGTGACGTACTTTGACAAATATCTCATCGCCTACAAAGTCAACCAATATACTATGGACTTGCTCAATAAGTGGAACCAGCAGATACGCAACGTCTACGTCGATATAGAGGTGATGAAGGACGGACAGAAGATCGATTCATTCAGGACCAGATCAGTGGATATCGAAGCGGAGATGATGCAGCGTATCAATGATTATCTGGATGCCAAAGATAAAGGCCCTGGCCGATATACTTTTGAAATGACGGTGCATTTCTGGAGTTTAGTAAGAATGGATGAAAAGAAATTTACCTTCAACACTGACTTAGTGACCGAAGAAGATGCTAAGCGTCTTAATCTTGCTCCTCCTGCTTTGACTGGAGCGGCTATCGGCGTTCTAGGCACATTTTCAACCATCGCCGGCTGGCTGCTGGTAGGAATATTACTTGGAATCATCGGCTTCTATGTCGCTTGGAGATATGTAAATAGGGATAAGTACGAGTAAATTTTCTAAAAAGCACCTTGGCCGTTTGCCTCGGTTTTTCTCGCTGCAAAATTGAAAGAAAAACAACCTAAATTTTTAATCACTTTGTTCATCACCTAGCTCGACAAACCTCTTGGCCATGGCGGCGCTTTTTAGTGTTCAAAAAAAAGCACTGGCAAAAAACTTCTTGAAAAATCCCGGCTGCGGTTTCTCTTCGTGCATTCCCTGAATTAATTCTTTTTGTTTCTTGTTCAATTTTGTGGGAATCAGGACATGCAGAGTTACCATCTGATCGCCTTTACCTGAATCATGCAAGAAAGGCATTCCCTTTCCACGCATACGTAAGATAGTTTCAGTCTGCGTTCCGGCAGGAATAGTCAAGCTTGCTTTTCCATCAATAGTTGGAACTTCAATTTCATCTCCCAAACTGGCCTGGGAAAAAGAAATAGGAACAGTAAGATGCAGATCATTTCCTTTTCTCTGAAATAATTTATGCGGTTCAATATGGATCTGCAGATATAAATCTCCAGCCGGACCGTTGTTTTCTCCTAGCTCTCCCTCGCCAGGAATACGCAGCCTCATCTCGTCTTCGATCCCGGCAGGAATAGATACTTCAAGTTCTTTTTTTCTCCTGGTTACTCCTTCTCCGCCGCAATTCTTACAAGAATCCTGCGGAAGTTCTCCGCGACCATGGCAGTAAGGACAAGGTCCCGTCTGCTGAAATAATCCAAATGGAGTGCGCTGAGTTCTTTTCATGGAACCAGAGCCGCGGCAATGGGAACACGATTCAAATTCATGCGCGCCTTTTCCTTGACAGTCAGAGCATCGTTCTAATTTGTTTAAGGAAATAGTTTTTGCTGCCCCAGCATACGCTTCTTCTAAAGTGATCTCGGTCTCATACAATAAATCAGATCCTCTTCTGACCCGCTGTCTGCCTCCGCCTCTGCCACCAAACAATTGATCAAAGATATCATCAAAGTCGCCGAACATTCCTGATCTGAACTGGGACATGACATCAGAATAATCAAAACCTTGCTGATATCCTGCTCCACCAGCGCCAGCTCCGGAAAAAGCGGCGCTGCCAAATTGGTCGTACTGCTGCCTTTTCTTTTCATCTCCCAAAACAGAGACAGCTTCATTTATTTCCTTGAATTTTTCTTCGTGTTCTTTCTTCTTTTCTTCAGGAGCACGATCAGGGTGATACTGCATTGCCAATTTCTTGAAAGCCTTTTTTATTTCTTCTTTGGTAGCACTTTTTGACACTCCCAGAACTTGATAATAATCTTTATTGGCCATGCTGCACCGTGGATGAAGTTTTGCTGGATTTATTTATTTTCATATTTAAATTCATATCTTTTAGATTCATATCTTTTTCTATTTCCTCGGCTAGCTGATCAGGAACAAAGGAAAGCTTGGAAAATATTTCCTGTTCTTGCAATCGTAATTTTTGCTCATGCTTACTCCACAGTTCATCACTGCGCGGATAGCGCTGGCGAAGATAGGCTAAGCGTTCGCTGACCAAAACTACTTTTTCCCGTAAGACGCGTAGATCAGCATAATGCACGATGAGCTGTTCCCAACTGGGATCCTGGTTCTTAGGGCTGCTTACGGATCGCAAGGCTAAGGCTAATTCAGGGTATTTATCTTTAAAGAGCTCATAAGCCATCTCTCCTTCGTAATGATCAGGATATTTTTTTTGCATTTCTTTCCAAAATTCTTTTTGTTCTGCTGTCGCTATGGCATCTTTATGAAATTCATTAGCTCCGAAGTCCTTGAGAACAATCATTTTGCAAAGATCATGAAAATAACCAAGACAGCTTACAAATTCAACATTTATAGGAACTTGCTTTTGCTGCAGCTGCCGGGCTAAAAAAACTGCCACTTTACGAACCTGGCAGCAATGACGGAAGATATTGTCAGGTACTTTATACTCAGTAAAATAGTCCAAACATTCTTTTTGGGTAGGAAGTTTCATGTGTTTGCAATCCTCAATAAAAATAAAAAAAAGAAGAAATAATTAAAAATTTTATGCCTTCCCTTTATTTTTTTTAGCGGAATTGCCTTTTTCGCTGAACTCTGCATCCACTACTTTTTCCTTGTGGCCATGATCATGCGAATGCTGAGCATGGTCGTGGTCTGCTGATTCTGCTCCTGGATGAGGCTGTCCTTTAGCTCCCGATTCCTGGTAAATCTTAGAGCCAATTTCCTGCACGGTCTTGTTCAACTCTTCAATCTTAGCATTGATCTCGGAGACATTACCAGATTGCTTGGCGCTTTCCAATTCGGAAATCTTGTTCTCGATTTTCTTTTTGGTTTCCGCATCTACTTTGTCTTTGAACTCATCCAAGATTCTTCTGGTTTGAAAGATCACGGCTTCAGCATTGTTGTCAGCTTCGATTTTCGCTTTTTTCATGGCGTCTTCAGCTTCATGCCGCTTCGCTTCTTCTTTCATTTTTTCCACTTCTTCCTTGTTGAGGTTTCCGCTGCCGGTAATCTTGATCTTATGTTCCTTGCCGGTACCTTTGTCTTGAGCGCTGACATGTAAAATACCGTTCGCATCAATGTCAAAAGTAACTTCTACCTGAGGAACTCCGCGCGGGGCAGGAGGTATTCCCACTAAATCAAATTGACCTAGTAATTTATTGTCGGCAAACATGGATCTTTCTCCTTGTGCAACGCGAATGGTTACCGCAGTCTGGTTATCTGCAGCGGTGGAGAAGATTTGTGACTTCTTAGTCGGAATAGTGGAATTTCTCTCAATCAATTGAGTGAATACTCCGCCTAGAGTTTCAATTCCTAAAGACAAAGGAGTAACGTCTAAAAGCAAGACATCTTTTATGTCTCCAGACAGGACTCCAGCCTGAATTGCTGCTCCTACTGCTACTGCTTCATCAGGATTTACGGACTTATCTCCTTCTTTTGCCGTCAACTTCTTGACTAGTTCCTGAACAGCAGGAATTCTGGTTGATCCGCCGACGAAAATAACTTTATTTATTTTTGCCGGAGTCAAGTCTGCATCACGAAGTGCATTCTTAACCGGAGCTTCTAGTCTTCGCAGAATGTCAGCAATCAATTCTTCAAATTTAGCCCTGGTTAATTCATCTTTGATGTGTTTGGGGCCATGCTGATCAGCAGTGATAAAAGGAATGCTGATTTCCACTTTGGTTTTACTGGACAATTCAATTTTAGCTTTTTCTGCTGCTTCTTTCAAGCGCTGTACGGCAGTAGCATCTTTACGCAGATCTATACCAGTAGAGTTCTTGAAATTTTTAGCAAGATGATCAATAAGGATCTGATCGACATCATCTCCGCCCAGGAAGTTGTCTCCTGAAGTTGATTTTACTTCAAAGATACCGTCTCCTAATTCTAAGATAGAAACGTCAAATGTACCTCCACCAAAATCAAAAACTAGAATGGTGTGGTCCTGGGCTTGTTTATCCAAACCATACGCTAATGCGGCAGCAGTAGGCTCGTTAATGATCCGTAAGACATTCAATCCGGCAATTTCTCCGGCATTTTTAGTGGCTTGCCTTTGGGCATCATTAAAGTAGGCAGGAACAGTAATAACTGCATTGCGTACTGGCTGTCCCAGATAAGCTTCAGCATCGCGTTTCAATTTTTGCAGGATCATCGCAGAAATTTGTTCAGGAGTATAATCTTTTCCTCCGACATCTACTTTCTCATCAGTTCCCATCTTACGCTTGATGGAGCGAATAGTGCGGGAAGGATCGATGATGGCCTGATTCCGCGCTACTTGTCCGACGATAATTTCGTCATCCTTAATGTGGACTACGCTAGGCGTAGTTCTTGTTCCCTCTGAGTTGGGAATTATAGTTGGCTTTCCTCCTTCCAGTACTGCTACTGCAGAGAAAGTTGTACCTAAATCAATACCAATGGTTGGTCCTGATGCTTTTGTGTCTTTTGGTGTAGTTGTCATTTTATTGACCTCCTATTTTATTTTCATTATTTTTCTTATAGTTTTTTATCTAAATTTTAGTTTGGTTTAGTGCCGGAACTTATTTTCACTTTAGCATGCCGCAATACTTTGCCCTGCATGGTAAATCCTTTCTGGAACTCTTCGATAATTTTATTTGCCGGGAGTTCTGAAGGAACTTTCATCAAGGCTTCATGACAGTAAGGATCGAAATTCTTTCCTATGGTTTCAATACTCATGACCTGGTGCTGCTGCAGCAAGTTCATTAATTGGCTATGGATCAATTCCACACCTTGAAGCAGTTCTTTGTTGGCGTTTTCTTTTGAAGCTGCTTTCAGGGCCAACTCAAAATTGTCTATGATGGGTAATAATTGAAGGACAATATCTCTGGCCGCCATTTTCCTGAGCTCTTCAATATAAGTTTGATTCTGCTTGCGGTAGTTTTCAAAATTGGCCTGAGTTCTTTTGAGAAGATCAGTTAATTCCTCCACGCTGAGCTCTTTTTGAGCTTCTACAGCGGAGGCAGTTTCTACCTTTGCTCCCTTTAAGTTGGATTCTTTGTTTTCTTTTTTGGTTTCCATTTTTGATTTCTTGTCGACTTTAGCTCGACTAAGTTGATTCAAAATAGATTTAATATATAAATATTTCGGGTAAAATTTAAAAATACGCTTACTATTTACATCCTATGATAAAAAGAGTGACAGTAGTGAAGATCCGCCGCGTACAGGATAATAATATCAATTCCGATCTGCAATGGCTGGGAAATTCTTTAGGATTATTTGGCCTGCGAGACCGAGATAGCAGCTGCTTTCGAATCTTTATCACTTTAGTGAAAAAATCAAATGCGCCGCTTTCTTCTGATGAAATTGCGGAACGACTGCACTTAAGTCGAGGAACAGTAGTCCACCATTTGACTAAATTAATGGATTCGGGAATTGTGCTCAGAGAAAAAGAAGGATATTTGTTGCGGGAATCTAACCTGCTGCGCCTGATAGAAGATTTGAAAAGAGATACAGAATCCGTCTTTGCTGAACTGCGGGAAGTGGCCAAGCAAATCGACGAAAGGAT
>DATDUF010000005.1:0-5465 GCA_035290485.1 Candidatus Nanoarchaeia archaeon | reverse complement strand
AAATTAGTCGGTAAAGAAGCTGGTTTTTTTTCTGTTACTGTAACTGTACCACCTAAGTAATTTTGATTATTTCCTAAATCCAATAAAGCTTCTTGGTAAGGTGAACAATATAACACATATTCACTATTCTCAGCTACCTGTAATAATTTTGTAGCTAAAAATTTAGTTCTGCTGGTCCAGTTTCCTTGACTGCAGTAATTGTCAAAAATATATTCATCATTATTGATACAAATCGGAGCTTGTCCTTTATAGAAACTTGTAGCAGTATTTTCTGTTTTTCCTGAACCTAAGACAAAACACTGGCCCTCTTGTGGGCAGAATCCCCATTGCTTATTATTCCAATCAAATTTCAGGGCAGAGGCCTTCCATGATCCATCTACACAGCGATAATCTCTGCCATCAGCAACATGTTCTGTCGTGGTAGTCAAAGAACTCATTGGTTCAGCACAAGCATAGCCGTTCCAGCAATAGCCGTCAGGACAGCAGGCTGCACCGGAACGTGCATCAGGATCAGCCAATTCAGCATGAGATTGATAAGAATACTCAGCTGGACCTAATTCATCCACTACTTGCAATGATGGTTTCTCAACTTGACAAGGACCAGTAAACTCAACTACCACATAAGAAGCTTCAGCAGTGTTAAACTTTGGTAAATCTGCTTCTTTACTGTTGCCATCTTTATCTACTATCAGTACTTTCGCTGGACAATTTTGTGCTTGACTTAAGAAGAGGTCAACCTTTTTTCCTACCGCCAGACGTTCAGAGCGAAGTATTTCTTTGTCCGCCAGGGTAACTTTTCCTGTCTCGGTCAGATATTTTGGACTGTTAAGGCTAGCAACTTTATTTCCGGTAGCATCAAACAATTCCCAATGGGGAATTTCTTTTGCCGCTGTAGCAAACTCAGGATTAGAAATGAAATTTCTAGTTGGTAAAACAATAGCCGTATGATTTCGCTTTTCCGGAGAGATAGGAACTTTCAGAAGCTTAAGCTTCAATTGGGATTGCTCATAATAAGCAGAAATATTCACGCCTGGCTCAGGTGCAGGTAATGGTTCATAACCCACATGAGTGATTTTTTCATTACTCCAGGAATCTATGGTGGTAAATTTCTGTTTTGCTGCTTCCTGTTGTACACTGAAAGCGCAGAACATGCCATCGATAGCTGAACAATATTGCTTATTGGAAAAATAACTGCTGATTAGCGGATTATTGGCAATGAAACCGGCAGCATTACAACCATAAAAGCCTGAGTTCAATTTAACATTGTCTCCGCCGTTATGAAAGATCACTTGCTGTGCAACTTTCCTTGCTTTTAGATTCCCATAATCAGCAAATTGTTGGTCTTTCTGCGTGATCAGTTTCTCATTTTCCGGCAATGATCCGGTCACAAAATACAATTCGTACAGATCAGGATGTAAATTAGTTATCTTGTAAGGCGGATTTCCTGGCAGGGATAACAAGCATTCATCGCTGCTGCAGGAGTCGGTTACCGGAGTAGTTTCCGTCTTAGAATCTGAAGATGCCTTTTTAGGAGGGAAATACTTTTTATTCTCTAATTTCATCACTATAGCTAGAGGACGCCCCCATAAATGCTCTACTTCTTTTTCATTGAGATATATGGAAGGTTCTTTTATGATTAAGTCTTTACTATCTGGATCAGCTAAAGAAGGTTTTGCTTCTCCATACGTTTCACCAGTAATAGTATCATAAAAGAATACATCAACTAAATCATTATTTAAGCCTATATCTTTAAACCAAAGTGAAGTTTGTCCTTTTACAGCCTTAGCAGGAAGGAAGGTTTTTTCCGTTAGATTGAAAACATATAGTTTTTTGAAAGTCTGTCCCGGTTGTAAGACCGAAGGTTCAGCAGGAAAAAGATGATCATAATTTTCGCCGCTCACGCGCAGAGTAAAACCATGCAATTTTTCCAAAGTAATAGGATCGTAACTGACATCATTATTTGAACTGGTAGAAGTAACCAGAAATTCTACATTCATGATGGTTTCGCCGGAAGCGATGGGCTGTGAATTCCAACAGCCATAATTTTTGGCTCCACTAGTTGAGACGGCATCTTTAGGTGTATATGATGCACTCTTCCCGGCATAATATTCATGAGGAGTATTACCACAGCAATTTGCAGAAGCGGCATCTACTTGCTGATCGCTGCCCAGCCACGCAGTTTTACCATACAACGCCGTACACAGATTCTCTCCGTCTACTTCCTTATCTGGATTACCAAAATCAATATCATTAAGCCAGGAAGACTGGTCAACTGCATCTCCTTGACCAGAACATAAAGGATTTTCTCCATCTTTGCTTAAGTAAATATTACGAACTTTCATCGTATTCGGAGCAGCCCCTTTGCTTGGCCCGAGAGCAAATGTTTTTACTGCCTTGTAATCTCCTATAGGAACTCGCACATGCATGTAGCCGTCTTTATCAAATAAAGGACCATTCACCACATATCCTAATACCTCACCATCAAAATAGACAATCTCTTGGCCTTTTTCATCTTTAGGACCATTAATCTTGAGATTTATGCCAACGGGCAGTTTTGGTTTCTCATCAACAAATTTGACCATGAAATTAAAATAACTATAGTTGGAAAAATCTAAGTAATTGTAATCAGGATAAAACTTCTTATACCAGCTGGATTGAAAGGCTAAAGCTTTGCCTTCTCGTTCCTTATCTATAACTACTTCATCTCCTTCTACCTCTTGATTTGGGTCATTTACCAAAGGAAGAGAAAATAATCCTTCGCCTTCATAACGGCCTTTAATACCAAAATTACGCCTATTATCTTGCTTGTCTGCACATTCAGCTAAACTCCAGCGGTTTCCTTCATCATAACAATAAAAGCGATGGGCTTTTTTAAGATCGGCTTCATAATCTTCAGTAGCTCCTCCCGGATCAGGAACAGTTGCCGGAGCTCCTTCTTTACACATAAACCAATCATCATTATTAGAAACAACATCAATCGGTTTCTCTCCTGGTTTTAGTAAGGAGATGATCTGAAACTTTGTTTGCGCGCTGATTGCATTCAACCAGCACCAGTTCTCACCGCAGCGGGAATCACCTTTTTCTTTTCGATCTAAAAGGTCTCCGATCCAATTTACTTTATTTTTATCCGCTTCGCTGCCCACCATATTTTTGTTGACACAAATAAAATTTCCCTCTTCATTGGATACAGTTTGACTTAAATCGTCTACTCCATTAAATCCGCAGCAGTAACCGCCTGTTTCAGTATCCACCCAAGAGAAATCTTCATCGTAAATGTTAAATCCTGATTTAGTTTCAGCTGCTTTTGAAAGATCACAATCATCTCCTTCCTTACAATCGTTGGTAGAAGAACATTGCTGCTCCGGATCTTTTTTACATGTACCGATTGCTTTGCTATTAGGTATGGGCTGTTGGGTGCAAGAAGCTTGGTTTAGATGACAATTATCGCTGGTTTCTCCCGCCAGTTCATTCTTATTTTCCCGAGTAGGAGCATTAGGACCGCCGCAATCATTGTTGACATTATCCCCGCATACTTCTGGAACATCGGGATTGGTGCATATGGCACATTGAGAATAAGCAACCGGATTTTTGTTACATTCAGTTCTGGCTGCAGCCTGGATCTGTTCCAGTGTTTCGCCGACATGCTTAGTTATATCTATTCTTGGGCAGGCCACTCCTGACGGATCGCTGCCAGAATCATCGTTACAATCATGACCGCTAAGTTGAGTGTAACCGTCTCCATCTAGATCTGCATCGGTTACTACCCATTGATATGCTGGAATTTCTCCTTCATTTGCGACGCACTTTAAAATATTACCATGCCCTTGTATAATCTTATCTTCATTGTTTTGATTACATGGATACCAAAAATTATCGGCAGCGCAGGCATAAGAACCAAACTCCATTTTTACAGGCTGTTTCAGACAGGTAATTGCATCATTATCGCCGCAGGGTTGATTATACTCAAGAGAATTCTCTGGTATATTAACTCGGCAACTCCCATCTCCATTATCACTATCTTTTTCCGTACATTGCCAACCAGTTATTGCTTTGTAATTAAAATCTTGGAGACTTAGAAGTATATGTGGATTTTTTGCATCAAAAATTTCTCCCGCAGAGACAAAGGCCACGGCTGCATCATCTGTATCTGTTCCAAAATTACCGCTATCAAAATTGTTTACACCTAAAGCACAGCCCTGCTGACCGCCAGCTCTCAGAGGATTAATCCCTTGGGCATCATATTCTTGGAGACTTGGACCACAATCCGTCGGTGCAAAATTATCGCCAAATGCCAGCACCTGATCCCTGGTCATCAGATTAAAAGGAGCATCACAACCTTCATCATAACCTAATAAAAGATCAACTGCATCCAACAATTTTTCATCTTTTGGAGAATCATCTTTGGAACTCCCAGGTTCATCGCCTTTTACCAAAATAGAAAAACTCAACAAAACTATGACTACTACTACTATTAAAAACCCTCTTTTTTTACCTATCATACTCTCAACTAGATCAATAAGTTAATGTATATAAATCTTATGAGAAAGACAGAAAAAGAAATAAGTGAAAAATTTAGTACTCAGGCATATACTGATCGCACTTGCCATCTTGCAGTTCTTTGCATGAAGAATTCTGGCTGCATTCAAGATATTCTACAGCACCGCTTAAGTGTGTCTCACACTCATACAACAATTTTTGGCGGAAATCTGGATCTTTAGAATCAGGATCACTCACATATAAACCGCAATCCCACTGTTTTTGGAGGACGGTTTCACAATTAGCAGAAGTGCTCTTTTCTGAACCTTCTTTTCCGTCCACATTGTAAGTGTTGTAAGTACAAGCGGCAATTAACATTGTTAAAGGTAGTATTTTTTTCATTTTCATTTCCTCCATTTAATCCAATTCCGGTACTAAAGTATAACAATGTTCCAGCTCTTGGAGATCACATTGCGCAGTTCTGCAGCAATCTATCAAAGCCCGCCCTTCGGAAGTGTTTCCAAAATCAAACTCTTGGCAGATGCTAAGCAACTCATCAACATAGTGAGGGCCTTTAGAAGGGTAGCAAGGAGCGGTGGTAGCTGCCCAAGTTTTACACGAATAATCGTTGTTGTCTGGGGAACTTCCGTTATTGATGTAATAATTATTATGAATTTCGTCTTTTGGACCGCAATTCAATAAGGTGGTTAGACCTAAAATAGCCATTTTTGTTGGTAATTTGGTAAGTAATGTCATAGTATCCTCCTGTTTTTAACTAATTTACTACTTTAAAATGACGATTATTTATAAAACTTGCCTTGTAAAAGAGCTGATACTCCAACTTTCATTATAACCCTAGAATCCTGCCTAAAGCCTGCAGATCCTTAGCGGAACGCATCTCTTCCTTAGCAGCAGCAAAACTAACTAGTGCTATCGGCACTTTATACTTCTTACAGAGCTTAATATTAAACATCATCCGAGCTAGTAAT
>DATDUF010000004.1:0-3413 GCA_035290485.1 Candidatus Nanoarchaeia archaeon | reverse complement strand
AGGCCAGTAAGAAATTACTAATTAAGGCTAAATTCATCTCATCACCGTTCCAGCTGAGAAGCAATTTCAATTATATATATTTAGTGGTGAAAATGAAAGTAATGAAATAGGTTTTACTTATTCAAAACCGGTTCTAAGCCCCAGAGCGTCCGCCATCTATCTGCAACATATCCGTACATTCCTCCGGCAGCTGCTCCTAAGGCTGAACCAGTAACCAAGGCAATAGCCATCTCTTTCGACGAAGCCCCGGCAAAATAAAGCATAGGAGCATACACAGGTAAAGTGGTCATCATTCCCACGGCAGTATCAACTACTCTTTTTCTTGAGGGAGAGCTCTCTGTATTTACGCCTACTTTTTGCGCCGACCATTTTCTGAACAAGGAATAGCCATAGCCGGTTAGAAGACCAGCCACAGCGCCGATGCTTCTGGATCTTCCTACTTCTTCCCAGTCCATCCCTGAGAGACGTTCTGTAGCAGCCATAATAGGTGCGTAAAACAGCGCGCTGGAAGTACCATCTACCACAAAGTATTTCAGCTCCCGCACGGCCTTTTCCTTGAAGGAGAGATTTGCCTGCTCTGCCGAATTATTCTGTTCTATCAGTTCTTCTAGGTCTGGTTCTTGACTCATCCGCAATAATTTAAGGGGACGATTTAAGAATATTTCTGCTAATTATATAAAATAATATAAAACCCTTCAACTTCCCGAAAAAAATGGAGCAATACCTCTTACCCAAGGAATTAGATTTTGAGCATCTCCGCTTATGTCTAGACAACTATCATCCTGAGCAGCTTTACATCAGAGATTGCGGCGGATACCATAACGGCAAATATAGTCCGCACGGGCTTACTAAAGTCAATGAAACATTGGAAGGCAGAACGCTTGACTTCCATAAAAATGAATCAGGATTGCATTTGCTTCTTGATGCCAAAGAAATATTTCACTTTTCATTACAGGATTATGATGAGAATACCAAAGGCTTCTCGGTAGCGTATGAGCGGATTGAAATGATCGATGGCTATGAAAGGCAAATCATGCTTGGAAGAGGAACAAATCCATATGATGTACAACTTCCAGAACCAAGAAAATCTATTCTTAGGCATGATCTTGATCGTCATCTCTTGGAAATTACCTTTAAAGGCAGAATCAACCTCAAATTTCATTCCTGGTGGAAAAAGCCGTACTGGAAATATTGGAAGATTGTGAAATAAGATAATTATTTGGAATAACCTCAAATCGTTGCTATCAAAAACACCCTCTTCTTCTCTTCTGCATAATGATTCGCATATTGGAAGTATTTATGCAAATTCTTCTTCCTTTCAATAATAGCCAACGAATTTCCTGCTGGAGCAAGAGGATAGACCATGCCTCTTCCATCCGTATAAGTCACCATCCCGCCCCACTCATTATCCCAAGCATCTGTTATATCAAGAATAATATCCACTCCAGGATTCTTTTCTAAATACCTATCGTGTAGGATTTGGTAATCCTTCCAGCCCAATCGTATAACTGTAAAATTCATATCTTCTACTTTTTTCTTGGTGACGAAGGACAAAAACATATTCAATTCCGCTGAAGAAATAGCCATGCTCGAACGGTCATAAGAGTGATGTAAAACAATAGTGTCTCGCTTGAAATTTAAAGAAGAGATTTTTTTCTTCAATTCTGCATAAAACTCTTTACTAAAAAATTCATTCAGCATCACGGCCGGAAAATCGGAATGCAAAAAAGATTTTCGCACTTTCTGTTTGGTTTCATCCTTCAGATAAATAGGATTTAATTCATCAATCTTAACCATAATACCACCCGCTTAAGGTTATACGCTGCGTATCCGTCAATATTTCTTCCACGGTATGAATAGAAAGGTCAGAAACAGCAAAAAAGATTAACGTACCCGCTTTAGGAATAAATCTCGCAGCTATCTTGCTGGGCGTCTTGTTTTTTACTTCATACAAACCTAACGCTCCGCCATCTTTCTCTTCTAAATCATTGAGATAGAACATGAAGGCAATCTTCCTGCCGGAGAGCTGATCATCATGCGGCAGCAGATAATCCGTATCCTGATAGATCGAGCCAAAGAGATCAATCTTTCCCTTCAGTTTAATCTTAGTTATCTTTTGCATTAAGTCAATCATTTCCGGAGAGGAAAGTAATCCAATAAATTCTTTCAGCACCGGATCATCCGTGTACAACAAATCCTTAGTCTGGGCAAACTGAAACAGATCAGAATGATGTGGTGCAAATTCCTGATCGCCCAGCGTTTGCAATAAAGAAATAATTTTTTCTTGTTTCAGAAAATGGGGAAGTTCTAGATGCGGAAAAGGCTGGTTGCTGGAAAAAGTAGATTGAAGTTTTTTGCTCTTCTCTTCAGATAGATATTCTGGATTTATCCATTTATTGAGAGTCATTTTAATCTTTTTTTTTGCTTGGCAAAGGAGTCATCTTATCAAAGAGAGCATAGTCAGCCAGGTATGTTAAGACGCCCCCTGCGCCCAAAAGAACGCACATCTTGATTTGCTCAGGATCGACTGACTCGGCAGTGTATCCAAAATAGCCAGCTAACGCCACTTCGAGATTTCCAGCTACCCTGAACATGACTCTGCAGGCATGTCGAGTTAGATATTGGAAACCGAGAACCTGTTTTTCTGGTTCATTATCTATAGAGTTCAGAATTGCATCTGTCTCTTTCGCTTCCTCTATGATATCATAAAGACTTACCCGTTTTCCTATTTCCTTTAGAAAATTAGTCATTCCGCATATCTTCTTCAGAATATATAAAAAAGTATCGGGCAGAAACTTTATATAACCAAAACTTCTCCCCCATTCATGGACTTTCAAAAACTAGCCGAGCTGTACCAAGAACTAGAAAAAACTTCCTCTGGCAATAAGATGCGCGAGATCCTGGCTGACTTTTTCAAGAAAGTACCGGAAGATGATATCGCGGTCATTTCTTACCTTACTCTCGGACAGATTGCTTCTGAATATGAAGGCATCGTTCTGGGCATGGCAGAAAAATCTGCACTTAAAGCAATTGCCAAAACTGCCGGCGTCGATGAAACTAAAGTTAAGAAAATCATGCAGGAAACTGGCGATGCCGGTCTGACCGCAGAAAAGTTGCTCCAAAAAAAAACGCAGACCCTCGTACCCATGGGGAAATTAACGGTCAAAGAATTATTTGAGAAATTACATAAAATTACCTTAACTACTGGAACCGGCTCGCAGGAAGAAAAAATAAACACTTTAGTTAATTTGCTGCAAAAAGCTTCACCCCAGGGTGCTAAATACATCATCAGGATTGCTCTAGGAACCTTACGCATGGGCGCGGGTGATATGACCGTGCTGGACGCGTTAGCCATGGCCTATACTGATGATAAAAAAAATAAGGAAATTCTCGAAAAGGCCTACAACATCTGC
>DATDUF010000003.1:0-8296 GCA_035290485.1 Candidatus Nanoarchaeia archaeon | reverse complement strand
ACCACGGCTTCATGCAGCATCTTAAAATCTTCTTTTAACTTGTCTACTTCAAATTGTAATTTGCTTTGTTTTTCTTCAACTTTATTTTTCCAATCAATGATTTTCTTGACTTCCGCGATCAGATCATCCCACTTTTCATCGATCATATTTTCCGCGATTTCTTCGATCCGTTCGTAAATATTGCTCATATCGTCCTGGGCTGGCTGAGGAGAAGGCATTTCTGGAGCGTAGGAAGATGCAGCAGGCATAGCCGGCATTCCATAGCCAGAATCCTGTCCGCTTCCGGGTTGTGCAGCATCAGCCTGAGCAATAGCTTCACTAATCTGCTGCTGTGTAAATCCGCGCTGTGATAATTCTTCAATCACAATATCGTCTGTAAGGCCTTGCTGGCGGAGCTGTAATACTTCAGAAACCGGAGCTGCTTTCTTGTCAAATAACGCCATTAATCTACCTCTTTTGTGATACTGAAAACTTTTCTCTATTTAAATCTATTTCTTGTCTTAGACTATCTTCTTTCGTGCTTCTTCTAATTTGCTCTCTACTACTTTTTCCAAGTCTTTTTGGGTTACAAAATTAAGCGGATTCCAGTATTCAAGATACCGTTTCAGGACCATCACTTCTTCCTGCCCGGCCGTCTGCTTGAGTTCATTGATGATCAAAGTCATTTTTTGATTCGTTTTTTCCTGCTCATGGCGCACTTCTAACTGGTCATCGCTGAGCGTTTTGAAATCTTTATTAAGCTGATTTGCTCTTTTAATGAAATCATTCTTCAGCACATCCACTTCCCGGATAAGATTATTCACTTTGCTTTCTAAACTTTTTACCCAGACATAGAGTTTCGCCGGATCAAAGCTCTCTGTTTGCGGCGCGGGAGGTGCAGTAGCCATTCCTTTATATGAGGAAGAAATCTATAATAAAGTTATGTGAGTATTCAGGAGTGGTATTGTTCTCGTAGAAGTGCTTCTCGCAAGACCGTAAGATATTCTCGTTGTTCAGAATGATGTTGCTGCTGCTCTGCAGATATGATTAAATTTAATGAAAGAGAGGGCAGTATTTCAGTTAATTTCGCTCTTTCTGCGATAATCGGATAAATTTTACCTCCTCGACAAAGACAAACATCTAATCTTAATGGGCCACCCTTCTCTCCGCAACCGTAACAATGAAACCTATTCTTTTTCGGCTGAAGGTAAAATGAAGGAGTTTTTTCTTTATGAAAAGGACAAAGGCCTTCATAATTAGGACTGATCGGCCTTTTTTTCATTCTATCGCCTAGATAAAATAATCCTACTTCAAGGACATTTAATCCCGATAATAATCTTTCAAGGCTTCGCGGACTATCAAAATGAGAAAGATACAGTGGGAATCTTTCAACATACTCGCTTTCTTGCCCGGTAAAAAGATCAAGTTGTTTCATCTATAAGCATTCCTAAAAGGTATTTAATAAATTTTTTCCACAGAAAATATAATAAACTCTTTCCGCTCTAAGTTCTAAAAAGATGGATGAAGATAAAGCGAAAGCCTGTTTTGAGTACGAGACCTATCACGAAGGAGAAAATAAAATTCTCAAGATTTCCTGTGAAAATTGCAGTTTTCCCCCTTCTATTGAATATACTGATCTCTGCATGTCTAAAGTGATCGATACCTTGATGGAAGTTACTGGAGTTACCACTATCATTCTCACCCAGCAGCGTGAATACCAATATGACTACGACCAAGTTTCCTTGTTAAATGAACTGGCCGCAGTCTACAAGCATCTCACCCAAGAAGAACGCTTCAGCTATTCGCATTTAGTGGTAGATCCGCTTCATGAACGCTATATCCGCAGTTCTTACGCTTTGTTTCAGCGTCTGGTCTCCAAACGCTTGAAGGAAGATCCTTTTGCTGCTTTCGTAGAACTTAAACGTCTAGAAACTAAAGAAAAAATAAAATTGAATTCTCTTCTGGATACTCGGCATCTGGCCAGTCAGAAAAAATTTATCAGTATCTTGGAAGCAGTCATTAAAATAATTGAAGGCCTGCGCCTGATCAAACTCTTAATGCCTCAGAGCCATGAATACAAGCTCGGTGCACGGGAAATTTATGGTAATCTTTTCCATCCCACTACCCAGCCTGATTTTATGCTCACTAAACTGCGGATGGAATTTCCCCAAGGCAATCTGGAAGACAGTTATAATTTCCAGATTGATAATGATGATTGCGAAGTAAATATCTTTTCCTTCGATGATAACGTTAAAGTGCTCTACCATTTGACTCCTCCGGAATTTCTTTTTTCGGAAGATGAATTACAGCTGCTTGACGATGCTAAACGCATCATGTCTGAACATAAGCCGGAAAAGGAAGAGTTCGTCGATCCGCAACGCATGCGGGAAGTCTTTTTCAACATCGGAAAAGATTTGTTATCTGATTTAGCTCAGCATCAGAATCTAAAGATAAAAGAAGAAAAAATGGATGAGCTGGCGCAAGCGCTCTTACGACATACTGTCGGTTTTGGACTGATAGAACTTTTGTTGTCGGATCCTAAAGTGCAAGACGTGAATGTCAATTCACCTAATGGAGTGCTGCCGGTCTTCATTGTGCATGAAGATTATGGCGACTGTTACACTAATATTTTTCCTACTATTTTAGAAGTAGAAAGCTGGGCCACTAAATTGCGTCTCATTTCGGGACGTCCTTTAGATGAGGCTAATCCTATCTTAGACACGGAACTGAGAGTGGAAGGATTCACCTCCAGGGTTTCGGCTATTACCGCACCCTTAAGTCCGACCGGTTTAGTTTTTTCCTTCCGCCGGCATCGAGATTTTCCTTGGACTTTTCCCCTCTACATCCAGCCGAAAGTCAGGTATATGAACGCCATCGCCGCGGGGCTGATAAGTTTTCTCATCGACAATAACGCAGCTATCTTGGTAGCGGGAACCAGAAGCTCAGGAAAAACGTCCTTGCTTGGTTCATTCCTGACTGAAATCATGCGCCGCGCCAGAATCCTGACTATTGAAGATACTTTTGAACTTCCGACGGAATCAATTCGTAAATTAGGATACAACATTGAACCTTTGAAAGTAGCTTCGGCCTTATCCTCGCCAGGATCAGAAGTTGATCCCTCTATAGGCATTAGATCTACTCTACGTCTGGGAGACTCAGCTATCTTCGTCGGTGAAGTTCGATCCAAGGAAGCCATTGCTTTATTTGAAGCCATGCGGGTTGGCGCAGCTGCGAACGTGGTAGCCGGAACTATTCATGCTGACTCTCCTTACGGAGTCTTTGATCGTGTCGTTAATGATATTGGTGTTCCTAAAACTTCCTTCAAGGCTATAGACGTTATCATCGTCACTAATCCCGTTATTTCCGGACTAAAAAAATACAAACGCATTTTACGTATCACGGAAGTGCGCAAGGAATGGAATGATGACCCGTTACGTGAGAATGGCTTTGTCGATCTGATGGTCTACAATCCGGTGACTGATCAATTAGAAATTACTGATGAATTGCGCAATGGCAACTCTGACATCTTAAAGCGTATGGCCGGCCGGGTTAAGGAATTTGCCGGCGATTGGGATGCCGTTTGGAATAATATCATGCTCAGGGCAAACTGCAAGCAGGCCATTGTTGATGCCTTTTCTGAGACTAATAACAAGATGCTTCTGGAAGCGGAATTTGTGGTGAGAGCAAACGATATCTTTAGGCTGATCTCGGACAGAGTGAAAATCCGTAGCGGAAAGATCGATAACGACAAGATCTTCTTCGAATTCAAAGAATGGCTGCGCAAAGAAGCCAAGAAGAAAGAAGAATAATTTAAGAGTAATCTTTTTATAGTGTCAAGCGGAATACGATGCATGTATTACCATTTATATAAAACTCCGCAACTTGGACTTAGGACGGATGAATCCCAATTCTGTTCCCATAGTATTGCCACCCTGCTCCTTTCTCATGCTGCTCATGAAAAGGAAGGCGTACATAAGTTAATTACCGTCCCGGCCCAAAATACGGGAGGATTTGATGTGGTAGCCTGCCATGCTTTTTTTAAAAAATTCGGAAATGCTGCCTATGTCTTTCTTCCTGAAACAGAACACATCTATCAATTTTGCGAAGCGGTGGTGCCTATACGTGATCCCACCAGACGTTTTCTAAAAGCTGGACTGAAAGGATTGGTCTTTGGTGCAGAAGAGCAGGGATTTGTTGAAAAAGTATATTCTATAGGGTATGATGAAAAAGATGAAATAGGAGAAGAATTATTACGATTATTACTTTTCCAACCACGTGATTCCAATTATTATCATTTTACGGGCACAGCAGAACTTATTTTAGAAGAATTGCGAAAGAAAGTTACTCCTATTACATCAAGATAAGGATGAAATATAGAATAATCACTCATGGAAATTGCACCGATGGATATTGTAGCGCCTTTACTGTAAAAAAATTCTTTAATTTTTTGCTGGACACTAAATTAACTGAAGAAGAAATCCAGGAAATCCCGGTCTTAGGAGTACAGCCGCAGGATATTCAAGCTGGTAAAGTTACTTTTTTTTCCGGCGATATTATTCTTGACCTTCCCCGTCCGGAAAAAAAAACTTTGTTCTGGTGTGATCATCATCTGACTACTAAACCAGCAGAAAAACTTCCCGAAAATTATTATTGGAAAATTGCCCCAAGCTGTACTGGTTTTCTGATCGATCTGGCTTTGCAAAAAGGAGCAAAATCAAGTAAGGAACTTCTGGAATTCAAGAAGGCCATTGATGTGATTGATAATGCTGAATACACTAAAAAAGATATCAAGGATTCTTTTTACAAACAAAAAGAATATCAAAATCCTTCCGCGGTGCAAAAATTAACCATGATTGGTGCTATGTTCAATACCCGTGACCGCAATTTAAATGAGGAAATCTTTCGCACTTTGCTCACTTCTGAATTAGGAGAAACCCCTTTATCCAGCAAACCGCTCTGGCAACTAAATCCCTTAATGTTCCATAAGTCGCAGCTAGAAAGTTTTGAACTATGGAGAAATAATGTTGACACTTATTTGAAATTTGATGAAGAAGCAAAATGCGTGATTCAAGATGATCGACTGGCAAAAACAAACATTGGTTTGCCTGATCGCTTTTATTCCTATATGAAGTTTCCGCAGGCCAGTTATCATGTAAACTTGCGAATAATTGATGAGGAGAAGAAAGCTCGCCTCGGAATTGGATCTAATATTTTTCATAAGGAACGATGTAAGGTTAATATCGCTGAACTTTGCCAGGAGGTAGGCCGGAAATTTGGCGGCTCTGGCGGTGGCCATTTTGCAGTAGGCGGAGCAGTCATAAAATCAGATAAAGTTGATGAAGCGCTTACATTTATTCTTGAGAAGTTTAAAGAGAAGGAAAAATTATAAAATTTTTTTATTTCTTATAACAGACATCACAGCCCTTCAAGTTTCCCTCGATCTGGGCATGCAGCTGGCATAAAGCTTTTGATTTTTTGATAAATTCATTTATTCTTTGGATTTGATGAAAGGCACTGGTAGCATCCTTGATTTCAGAAACAGTTTTATGTATAAAATCTTTTACTTCTTGAGGAAAGATAATCTCTTTTGCTCTTTTTTCTGAAACATATTGAGAGACAGCCGCCTCGGTAATATTCAATAATTTAGCAATATCTTTCTGTGACTTTCCTTTCTCCTTCAGAGCTGAGACTAGTTCTTTCCTAATAGCGGGAAGGATATACCACACTTCAATTTCCTGGGGATGTTGTGCAGGGACTTTCATGAAGAGCGTAAAATAAACAGACGTTAAAAAGGTATTGGAAGAAATTAATAAAAAGAAAAATAAAAGAAAAAATCTAGTTTAATAATTCAGCGTCTACTAAACCGTAGCCAAACAAATTATCTCTGCCTACTGCACCTAAATCATCTGCAGTACTTTGCAACAAAGTCCGTATTTCTACGTTGCTCATCAACGGATTTGCTTGGATAGCTAAGGCCGCAGTTCCGGAAACATGCGGAGTAGCCATGCTGGTTCCGCTGATAGTGTTGTATCCTCCACCCATCCAGGTTGAAAGAACGCTTACGCCAGGAGCAGCTAATTCCACTTGTGGTCCAACATTGCTGAAGGAAGCAAGGTTGTTGTTGCTGTCCGTTGCCGAAACAGCGATAACTGAATCGTATGCAGCAGGGTAGGAAACTGGTCCGCCGTAATCATTTCCCGCAGCGGCAACCACTAATACGCCGTTAGCATAAGCAGCATCAACAGTATCATGGAATGCTTGTACATCAGAACTGGATCCTAAGCTCATCGAGATAACTTTAGCTCCGCTCTGGGTACACCAGTCGATTCCTGCCATGATATCACTGAAATATCCAGAACCTTGCCTATTCAATACTTTTGCTGCCAACAAGGAAGCTTGCGGAGCAACTCCGACTACGCCAATGTTGTTGTTAACGGCAGCGATAGTTCCTGCTACGTGAGTTCCATGGCCGTTATCGTCAACCCATTTAGTTGAGTCAAGAGTTAATCCTTTGGCTACAAAGTTTCTTCCTCCTGCAATATTAGCTTGCAAGTCAGGATGAGTTTTATCGATTCCAGTATCAACCACGCAGACTTTTACTCCTGCTCCGGTTTGATTAGAAAGTTCAGCGTCAATTTTATTTACGCCCCACGGTAATGTCTGCGCTGGTTGTGAAGGTGCAGGTTTACCCGAAGCTTGAGCTACTGCATCGAACTCGACATTTACCACATTTGGATTCATTAACAAGCCATTCAGTGCAGTAACAGGCACTTCTACTGCTAAGACATTGTCTAAAATCTCATAACTGTGCAGCACTCTTCCACCAGCGAGATATACTGCGCTGGTGTCTGGCTTTCCTTTAAATTCAATAAATACTCTTACTTTCTCCGGCTGATTTCCAGCAGCTGTCGCCAACGCTGAAAACACCAACAAAGAAATTATCATCATTACTATCAATTTTTTCATTTTTACCCTCCAACTTATTATTGAAGCGCAAATGAGTATGAGTAGTTTAAATAGTTTATGTTGTGGAAAAATCTAGAACGCCTTTCTCAAAGAATTAACTACTTGAACCAGAACTGCTATTACTTTATCAATATCTCTTTTACCTGTATATTTCCCTAAGCTAAAGCGAATGCTTCCTCTCGCCAACTTTTCAGGTACGTTCATCGCTTTCAGAACATGACTGACTTCAATCTCATTCGCGGTACAAGCACTTCCTGCAGAAGCAAAAATACCTTGCAGACTCAAATAATATAACACTGTTTCTGCTTCTACTCCGGCAAAGGAAAGATGAACATTATTGGGTAATCGTTCCGTAGGATGACCATTAAGTAGGGTATTCAATATTTTTTTCCTAACTTCAGAAACAAAATAAGCTCTTAATTCTTGTAAGCGCTTATTCTCTTGTTCTTTCTCTCGTTGCGCCAATCCTAATGCTTTACCAAAACCTCTTATTGCTGCGACATTTTCGGTTCCAGAACGCAATCCATACTCCTGCCCTCCGCCATGAATCAGCGGTTGAATTTCTACTCCTTTTCGTAGATACAGCAATCCTGCTCCTTTTGGGCCATAGATTTTGTTGCTGTTTAAAGTCAATAAGTCAACACCTAATTGCTGTACATCCAAAGCAAGAAATCCTGCCTGACAAGCATCAGTATGAAATAATACTTTTTTCTTTTTGGCAATTGCCGCAATTTCCTTAATTGGCTGGATAGTTCCCACTTCATTGTTAGCATACATAATTGAAACTAGGATGGTCTTCTTGGTAATTGCTTTCTCCACTTCTTTTGGATTAACTCTTCCGTATTGGTCGACTTTAAGATAAGTTACTTTGAACCCTTCTTTTTCCAAAAATTTGCAAGTTTCCAATACTGCTTTATGTTCGATGGTGCTAGTAATAATATGACTTCCTTTTTTTCGATAAGCCTGAGCTACCCCTTTGATAGCCAGATTGAGACTTTCTGTTCCGCTGGCAGTAAAAATAATCTTGTCCTTACTTGAGGCGTTCATAATTTCTTTAATCTTTTCTCTTGCTCCTTCTATCATCCATTTTGCTCTATTTCCTGCATCATGCCCGCTGCTAGGATTAGCAAAATATTTCTCCATGCTTCTCACTACTTTGCGAACTTCTTTTCGTGCTGGTGCCGCTGCTGCATAATCGAGATAGATCATTTTTTCATTACACTCCTAACATCTCCCGTAATTCATCTGAAGGTTTCCAAGGCGGTGTGAAGGTAACTTCAATAGCTACTTCTCCCGCACCTTGTTCAAAGATCATTTTTTTCAAATCTTCCACCATCTGCGGTCCAAAGGG
>DATDUF010000002.1:0-3209 GCA_035290485.1 Candidatus Nanoarchaeia archaeon | reverse complement strand
ATTTATTAGTAATTATAACACACTTTTCCGGTAAGCTCTGTACCAAATATAGTATCACGATTAAAATCTATTTCTATTTCATCTTTTCCTACTTTTTCCCTTCGATGTACTCTTGATTCCAGCGCACCTATTTTGTTTCTCGGCCAAAATAGGCTTATTTCTGAAGCATATTCTTTGTTTGCAACAAGAGCAAAACAGAAAAAAACCTTAGAATGGTCTTCTGTTATACTGACATAAGATACCTGCGGAAAAAATTTATTTGTTGTTTTTGAAAGAAGCGTTTCCGGCAGGAACATAGCATAGTCTACATAAGCCCTATAGGGATCATTAAAATCATATATTCTTGTTTCTCTTAAATCATAAATCATATCCAAAGCGATTATTCCACCAAGAACAAGACCAAGTTTAGTTTCTCTTTTCATTCTTCATTATTTGTTGGTACTCTAGTTTTACTTTTTTTTCCCAATCTCCAGAAACATACCTGCTGGCATGATTATTAAATGGTCTAGCAGTAAAACTTCCATACGCATTCAGCAGAGTCTTTCTACCATCTTTGACTTTAAGATTATAACTGCCATTTCCCATAGCGGAGGAATTAGCTTCGAAGATTATTTTTCCATAATCGCTTTGATATTCCATAGCTAGGTACGAGGTTACTGGGGTGCTGTCCTTGCCAATGATTTCTCCATTTCTATCAGTAACAACAAGGCATTGGTTAACCAGTTCATCAAGTGCTGGTCCTTCTAGTTTGGTTTCATTTTTAGAATTATTTTCTTTTGAAGTTATTTTTTTCTTTTTGATCATTTTAATTTCCCTTAAAATTAATAAACAAAATTAAAAAAATAAATAAAAAAGAGAATTTATCTCTTCTTCACCAGCATGTAGGTTGCTGACAATACTGCAGCAAAGAACAATAGTGCTACTAAAATGCCAAGCATCAGTACGTATGAATCGCTTCCTCTGAAGGAATTTTGCTGAGTGCTTTGAGCTTGTTCTTGTGCGGCTTTGTATTGGTCAATCTGCTGCTGTAATTCTGCTGCAAGTTCTTTGTCCGCGTACTGCGGGGTATTGCCGCTGGAAGTGCCCTTGGTTGCGGTAGGCTCATTTGCGCATACCACTTGAAGTTCAACTTCTTTGGAATCCATCAAATCGTCATCTTCAGTGTAGACTGAGACATCTAATTGATAAGTTCCCTGAGCTGCGTCTTCAAGATTTAAGTTAAAGCTTGCATCATACTCGTTGTCAGGACCAGAGTAGTCATCCAAGTCAATGCCAGTTCTTTCCTGGTTTAAGTTCAGTTCATTGTTCTTAACCGTGATTCGAGCATTGTTTTGGTCGTTTTCTCCGATGTTTTTAATTCTGACTTTCAATGAGTCTTGTGCCATACCGGAAGCGGAACAGTAAACTTGGCTGTCTTCCAGAGTGGTTTTAGTGATGGAGATCGCATCTTTTTCTCGGTCTACGTCTAGATCTTTAGTTTCAGAGTCTTTCTGAGTAGGGCCGTCGACAATGTCTCCTTCTACGTCAACCTGCAAGGTGTATGTTTCCTGATCTAAATCTTCATCGCGAAGATCTAGCTCTAGGGTGATTTTTTCGTTGTCCCCTGCTGAGATTTCAATGTCATCTTCAGTTTCATCAGTGACGCTGTCTTTGTCTTCATCAAGAAGATCTACAGTTACGGAAACGTCTTTTGCTTTCTTGCTGTTATCGTTGCTGACTTCGATTTCAACTTCGTTGATTTCACCAGGTTTCAATTTGCCGCTGGTTTTGCCGTTAACTTTGATGTTGCTGATAGTTAACAAAGTGGTAGGCTGCGGGTCTTGAACAGTGACATCCCAGGCCTTTGATAAGTCTGGATTTCCTGGAGCATTGCCATTAACTACTACGCTCACAATGTATTTTCCAACGGCTTTACCATTAGCGTCAAAAGTATAATTTGATATGCTTAAGCCTGGGCCGCTATCAGTTTTAACGGGAAGACCATTAACTAACCATTGATAAGTCAAATCTAGGTCTACGAGATTCTCAACTTTTATTTCGAAAAACTTTGTTTCTGTTTTGTTTAATGTTACTGTAGTGTTAGGGGTCGGAGTATAGGTTGCTGTTGGCGCTGCCAAGGCTCCGGCAATAGTAATCAGTAAAGCTACTAGAGCGATTACCCAAATTATGATTTTTTTTGTTGCTTTCATTTTTATGTAAACCTCGTGATTATTTGAATATGATGATCAACAGCAATACGATCATGATTGCTACAACAGTGATAGCGATGAGCATCAGGGCGACCAAGTAGTCGTTGGAATCGTAGGTTGATTTCTCAATACTTTTGATGATATTGCCCGTTACACTTTCTTTGTCGGAAGCGGGATTTTCAGATGTTTCATTGCCTGATTTTGCGAGTACAGGTTCTTCTTCAACCAGAGGCTCTGCTGCTACACATGGCTTAAGTTCCAATTGCACTACTTCTGCATCAGTCAAGGCGTTATCGATATAAGTCTTAAGATCAAGGAAGTATACTTTTGCTTTCGCGTTTTCTAAAGGAATGAGGAAAGTCTTTTGCCAACTGTCATCGTCTTCGGTATAAGCTTCAATGGCGATATTTTCAACTTTTTCGTTGAGGCCAAGTTCAGCATTGGATAAAGTGACTCTTACTTTGCTTTGGTCATCTGAGCCGAAGTTATGCACTTCTGCCTGAAGTGTGACTTCTTTGTCGCAGAGAGTTGCGATTAGTGGAACCAGCGTAGCTTTTACGATCCTGACATCGTCGTCATCAAGCTGTATTTCTACCTCTACTTCTTTTTTGATTTCATATTCGATGCCTTCTCCATCTTCTGCAGTGATGGTGAATTCCAAGGTATATGTATCTGGCTCTACGATTTCGCTGATAGGCAAGGTTACGGTAAATTTGCCTTCTTTACCTGCTTCAATATTTTCAAGAGGGTAAGTCTCTTCAAATCCTACTTTAAGCAATGCTTCGTCATCAACATCGATAGTCAATTCTATCTCTTCTAATTCGCCTTTATTCTGATAATCCCGATCAAAGAGATTCTGTAGATCAAAAGTGAAAGTCATATTCGTGTACGGTTTTACTTCGTTTTCTAATTTGTAAGTATTATCATCTGTAGTGAATTCATCCTTCTTAGTTTTGCCGTCAGCATCTACATATTTTACTTCCAGTTCAGTAAGGTCGAGCATGGAGAATGTTTCTTGGA
>DATDUF010000001.1:0-4106 GCA_035290485.1 Candidatus Nanoarchaeia archaeon | reverse complement strand
AAATGTAAAACCTGCGGCGGGGCAATTGTCCTGGTTAGCGGTAAAGGCACCGGTTATTATGGATGTTATAATGCCCGGCGCAAAACCTGTAACAATACGCTCTATATTCCCCGGAAGAAAATTGAAGAAAAAGTCATTACTCAGCTTAAAGAAGAATATTTGACTACCGCCAATCTTGAATACATCTACAAAAAGGTTGAGAGGCTGGCGGCGGAAGGGTTTAACGAAGTACCGGAATTGGTGAAGAAAAAGCGGGCGCAATACGAAAAAATCCATCAAGAAATACAGAATTACCTTAATTTTATCAAGACAGGCAACCTCTCAAAGGCAGTTTCCGAGGCCTTGACCGACGCCGAGAAGCGCAACGACGAATTAAAACAGGAGGTTAATTCCCTCGAGTTCCAGAAAGAAAACAGCTTTAAAGCGCCGCCCAAGGAGTGGATTAGCCACAGGCTGGAGAATTTACGCGATACGCAACATTTATTGCTAAATCTTTAGCAATAAGCTGCGTTGTGTGTGCACGATTAAATGCCAAGAATGTCTTGTAGGAAAAATGGATACCTTTCGCAGAAGAGATAGTGCGAAGCTCTTTAGGGATAGGATGAGGATCTTTAGTAGGTGGCTCTGGGAGAAAAAAGAAAACCAATGCTTTCTTGTATAACTTAGCTAAATTCCTTAGCTGGGTAAGACGTGGATAATCCGCCCCTTTCTCCCAAGCAGATAAATCTTCTTGGCTAATCTTCGTTTTATGACGGACATCTTCAATAGATAATCCAACACTATCTCGCGCCCACTGTAATAACGCCGGATTGACTTTAACTTTAATGCTCTGCATACTTCACTTAGCTCCTTAAAACAATTTTACATTCAAAACTATGCTTATAACTTTAGGCTTTTAAGATGCTTTTTAAGAACTTGCTCAAGTCTAATCATCGCGTCAATCATATCACTCTGGAGCTTATCACGCTTAGAAACATCAATAAGCCCGAAAGAATCAATGCGTTTGCTTATTCTACATGCCCTGCGGTCATCAAGCCGCTCCCATCTAAGCTTATCACCAAATTCTTTTTCTATCTCTGCACGATGGGAATAGAGTTCATCGAATATACGTTTATTTTCTGTTCCAGATTCTTTACCACGGTCAATGTAAAGTTCGGCCTGTCCATATTTATAGGTAACTGCATAATTAAATCCCAAACCTCGCATACCGGAACCCGTACCAATCCAATTAGCTGTTCCGGGAGAAATATTTGCGTGGAGAGATGTTTTCTGCTTACTTTTCTCAAGGAAGGTCTTCCAGAATTCATAACGTAAACGATGACGTTCAGCTTCTTCCTTCTTCTCACCCCCTACAATCTCAGTCTTTTCACTTGGACCGGTAACAATAGTAAATTTAGCGGCTGGCTCGGAATTGCCGATTCGATACGCCTCAACCTGCACAAGATAAAACTTAACGTTACTTCCTGTCTCGTTTAACCACTCAATAGCATTTATATGTTCTGCTCGGGGTTCGCTTGAAATCCAGATAACGGTCTTTGCATCAAGGTTTGAGATATATGTCAGTATTTGTCCAAGGTGACCATGGTCAGTCTTCTCAAGTTGATTCTCTATTAGCACCTTCTGCCCCGAACTATCTTCTGCAATAATATCTGCTGAAAAAGATCCGACGCTTTTCTCTTTCTCATCAGCCGTTAACTTTAGTTCAAGTTCCTCCCCAAGAATTTCAAGGTTTTCAAATAACCAGCATGTAAAATCCTTCGCTTCCTTCTTCCACACGTCTCGTAAAGAAACTCGTTCCATTCGTCCAACCATAAATGCTCCTTTTTAAAGCTATAACTCTAATTTTCTGCTTTCTTTTTCAATCTTTCATACTCTACCCCCAAGATTTTTAACTTGCTTGCGAACGGAATTACAAATAATACTGCTACCAAAAATATTAAGCTGAGTCTTTCGGCCGTGATTTGTATTAGACCTCTAAAATCTACAATAAGTAAGACAACCCCTCCAATAGCAAGCATCCAACAGCCGACAAGAAAATAATCAATGGCTTCTTTTCTTTGCTTCTCAGCCTGGTCAATCAATTTCCTAAATTTACTATTTTTAAAAAATAAAAAATCAGGAATCTTCTTTAAGGCCGTTGATAATAATGGCTCCTCTCCATCAGCACCCTTCTCAATATGATATATCTCAAAAGGCACTTCTCCCTCTTTGCCAAAAACCACATAAGTTGGAACTTCTTCCTTTCCCATAGCCTTTGTGTAAGTCTCAAGTTGCCTTAATGCCATTTTCGTAGACTCTGGGGTTTTGCGTCTTTTGAATTCAAAAAGAGCCACAGCTTTATTAGTATCTGGGTCCACCACAGCCAAATCTGCACGATATCGTTGTTTAATCGGCCACTCCATTACCAATGACTCCTTAGGATAACCGTGCTGTAAAAGGAAATTAATTACCGCTATCAATAAGTCTTCATCGCGTTCCATTATTTCCTCCAATTATTTTTAAAAGGTAGAAACCTTAATCCGATTAAAAAGTCCTCTACTAAGTCAAGCTACGAGTAAAGACAGCTACTGTAGAGGTGGCTTTACGCTTTTGAACGTAGCCAAGTGTCGCTAAACTTCTCTCTAAACTCATCTATGACTTCTTCAAACCGAGTAAAGTCTTCTTGTTTCATTCGCTTGGCAAATTTTGTGCTTCTCTCGGTACCAATAATAGCTGACCAGAAATATTGTCTCATCCCTTCTGCATCGCGCTGCTTAAGACGAGTAATAGTAAGATTAACTCCTGACTTGAGTTCTTGGGAGGCAGCTTTAGAAGTTAAAATTGGCTGGAAGACATTCCCAGAAAGAAAATTAAGAATCTCCTCTTCTTTAGTCATCGCGCTTCTCCTTATTGCCTGCAAGCTTCTTCCTTCTTTCTATAAACTCATTAAACTTATCCCTAAAAGTAAAAACATACTCAAGTAAAGCATCGGTAAAAGCGACGATGTCTTTTGCATCTTGAGCTGAAATTATAACTTGCACATCGTGAGCTGCTTCATTACCGTAAATTCTTAAAGCCTCTGCCCATTCAAAAAGGCGGTTCTCAATGATCCCCTTACTCTTCATCTCTTTTAACCCTAATGATAAATTCCTAGCTTTAATTCCGTGAACGCAACAGACACCCTCTAATGTCTTCCTGCACATAATTATAGCAGCAGTGTAATTTTTCCCTTTGAAGCAGGACCGAGCTTCCTTATAAGCATTTCTAATTGATTCTGGTAATGATGGATTTACCTCTTTATCTCTTGGCGGAAACAAACGAGTCGGCTCATCCCATCCATTCCCATAATCTTCTTGATAAGCAAGAAAAGGGGAAGAACATCTCGGGCACTGAAGAAAGATATATCTGATAGGTATAACCATTTCTTCGTCAAAACAATCATAGCTATTCAATACCTTCGCGTCAACAGCCGCTTCACAATAATTACATTCGAGCAACATTACTCCCCTCCTCTAAAACAATCTCTCCTCGGAAAAGGGGACAGGGTGATTTTATTGGCCGTCCCCTTTGTCAAGTTAAATCACATAGACCCCTTTTTTCGAGGGCGACAGTGGCCTGTTCCCAACCAATCTTCCACTGCGCCTTTAGTGCTTTGATAACAATGGGCTCTTCGATTTTGGCAAACATGAAGGTTCTGTTTCCTAAATGCTCCAGTGAAGCTCCAAAGTGATAGAAATCTTTATCATCAATAAAGACAAACCTGTCGTGAAAAATATTCGAAGATCGGATTTCAAGATTCTTATATTGTCGATTAAAATTTCGAGCCAAGGTCAGAAACGCCGGAGAAACCTTACCTGTCAATAGTCTTACGTGTACCCCGTCCTTCTTGACGGTAAGAAGATTAAGAACATCCTCTCCGATATAGGCATCGATAACAACGATATTCATCGCTGCCGTAGCGAATAAATCTCTAACCACACGATTTGCATCGAAATGTTGTCCAGTCGAAAATATGCCTTCTTTTGGTTTTACAATCTCTTCCGTCGAGCCAATATCCTCCGGCGAAGAACGCGCTGCCTTCTGAAATTGCTGCCTTCCCCCAACAGATGAAGCAGTTTTCTTTTTTT